>VXON01000053.1:15695-18306 GCA_009840065.1 Cenarchaeum sp. SB0662_bin_33
ATGGTATCATCAGCCATCATGGTATCATCAGCCATCATGGTATCATCAGCCATCATGGTATCATCAGCCATCACGTCTGCCTGCTCTCTTACCTTTGCCGCAGCATCCGCAAAGGGATCATCTGTTGCTGGCGGCATTACAGGTAGTTCCATTTCCAGTTCCGCAGGGGGATCAGAGGTAGTCGGCATAGCGACGGGGGCATTTACTGATTGAAGTGTGTTTGAAGTTCCTGCAAATGCAATTGCCACTGCAACTGCAGCAATTCCAATCGACCATCCGATTGCAGCTTTATCTACGCTTGACATTTACAGACTTAGTATTGCACGCATAAATAATGTTTTAGGCATTTTTTGTTAGAATAAAAAATACTCTATAAACAGTCGGCCAATACTCCAGTTTATCAGAGTAACCTTGAGAACGCATCACAACGGCCGGAAAAACACAAATATTCTTTAATGCTTTAAGCACCATTACTCTGTGAAAGTGCACACTATGGTGGGATTATTCGTATTGGCTACAGCCACAACAGCAACAATACCCCAAGCATGGGCGGATGTAACCATACAGAACGATCGCGCGTATATTGGTCATGATGGTTCTTTACACATAGTAGGAGAGGTTTCAAACAATCTTGAGGCTCCACTAGGCCGTGTAAGCGTAGAGGCCACCATATATGATGTGCATGGTAAAGAGTTGCTAACCGCAGAAGGATGGTCGCTGGTGAATACAATAATGCCAGGCATGAAAGGGCCTTTTGATATAGTAGTGTATAAACCGGGCATGGGAGACATGGGTGGTTACACACTAGCTGCCAAGTATTCCATACATGCGCCAAAGAGCCAGGTTATTGATGTTACATCAGCAGAATTGAAGAGAAGTAGTCAGGGAGATCTCTTCATAACAGGTACTGTAGTTAACAGGGGTGAGATCACTGCAAATATGATATCTGTTGTTGCGACAATATATGACAGAGACGGTAAGGTTGCAACAGTTGCCCGGACACAGTCAGAACTAGATCATTTGCGGGCCGAGCATCAGGGTGTCTTTGTTTTATCAGTGCCGGAAAAAGACCAAACATCAGAGATAGCACACTATACATTAGTAGCCGAGTCAGAAGAGTATGCGGCCGTGCCCGAGTTTCCGCTAAGTACGTCGCTGATACTAGCCATATCGCTGGCAGCATACATCATGCTTAACAGGCATCCAGCCATGTCAGGCATTACAAAAACCCCAGACGCTGAAAGGTATCCATTGTAAAGGACAGTTCAGCGGCCAAGTCTTTCTTGTCTAGGCGTATGGGGTTACGAAAGCGTATTGGAAGTGTCATTGTAAGCATGTCCTGATCAGTGTGTGAAATTCTTACAACATGAAAGGGTGGATTTTTAGATAGAATGTAGTTATGCCACCGTGCAAATGACTTGTTGACCGCCTCAAGTCTGGATTTTAACGTGTGTATATCTATATGTAAATCCGCATCAAAGAGACCAAATTTTATCATTGGTACAACAAGAAAGCCTCCGGGTACAGTATGCTTCTTTTTTAGCATTAATTCGATTGTATCATCGTCAGCATGCTCACCGTATTGGGGATCAAAGTATCCTGCAATACGTTTTTCAGAGTCAAATATACGAAAGTATGTTTCGTCTTGGTCCATAGTCCACATCATATACTCTCTAGTTAAGCCGCAATTAAAATAGTATCAATTTAACATGCGCAAACCAAGCCTACCGCCGGTTGGTTACGTGGCATTAGGCAAACATGTCACATGGATGGGTATGTTTTTTGATCATAACAAGATGTATAGCAGTACTTTGCAGAGTCAGATGTGTAATCACAACAACTATGGTAGGAAATACATCATCCGTTTGGGACTGAACCTACTATACTCGTCTTCCGCGTTTTCCACCCTTCTTTCTAGTTGTGTCGTGTGGGATTGGTGTTACATCATCTATGCGACCTATACGGAATACGCCCGATCCAGAATTTGGATCCTCTTCCTCCTTGTTTGATGTGGCTCTTGCTAACGCCCTAATGGCAGCTTGTGCGCCAGGCCCCGGAACCCGAGAGCCCACTCCACCAACGGCGCGGACGCGAATATGAAAACCCGTAAATCCCCTGGCACGTGCTACATCCACAACTGCATTAGCTGCCTTCATGGCAGCAAAGGGGGATGACTCATACCTGTCTGCATTAGAGTGCTGTCCGCCCGAGCTTATGGCTATAGTTTCAGCACCGGTAAGGTCAGTCAAATGTATTATAGTATTATTAAAACTGCTAAAGATGTGGGCTATACCCCATTTTTCAGGTTTCTCGGCAAGAATTGCAGGCTGTCCGTCTCCAAAGTCATCAATATCACCACCCGCAATCATGGCATCAATCTTGGCGCGTTCCTCCTCGGATAACTCACGGGATTTCTTTGGTTCGGGGCCAGCAGCACCATCCACTGCCGGTGCAGTTACATCAGACTCGGGGGCAGTATCCTGTACGTCTGTTTTCACATCATCACTCTCATCAGCTGATGAAATATCATCATCGGTGGGTTCGGATGTAGGGACAGGGGCCGGTATATCAGACTCGGGGGCAGTATCCTGTACGTCTGTTTTCACATCAT
>VXON01000053.1:18316-34024 GCA_009840065.1 Cenarchaeum sp. SB0662_bin_33
GGGGCCGGTATATCAGACTCGGGGGCAGTATCCTGTACGTCTGTTTTCACATCATCACTCTCATCAGCTGATGAAATATCATCATCGGTGGGTTCGGATGTAGGGACAGGGGCCGGTATATCAGACTCGGGGGCAGTATCCTGTACGTCTGTTTTCACATCATTACTCTCATCAGTAGACAAGTAACAATTATGCCAGTATGGGTTTAAAAAACATTGGGAATTGTGCCGGATGTTCTCTACGCTTGACGCTTGTCCAGCTTTAACTCCACGTTGCAGCCCCGGGCATGCAGATACTTTTGCATAAATTTTGTAAATTTTTCATCAGAATTGCCCCAGCGATGCTGGTTTATCATATCTCCAAACCGCCCCTCAATCTTCTGCTGCATATCGGTCCTGAATGCCATGTTAAAAAACGTCCAGCCAAATTTGGATGTCGGTTCACTAAGAGCATACCCATTATAAGCAGATAGTAACGACTCCATCTGGGACATGGCCTTCTTTAAAAGAACGACATCGGTAGCATAGTTTTTGGTACCCACTTGCAGTACCGCCGCACTCAAGGCTTTCTACCACTAATTTTGTCTGCCAGAGATACGGCTTTGCCATCCTTCACTACGCTGATGCGTGTATTCAGGCGTAGAGGGAAGCCGGAAATGGCAAAAACACGAGCCAGGTCTCCACCATCCACCTTTTCAGTCAGCCTACCAGAAGATATAATCTTGGCCAAACCGGATACTATTACGGACGCTTGAGAGGGAAACTGCTTCTCGGCAGTCTCTAGTACCTCAAGTCCCCTGTATCCCAGCATCGACACCACCACATCCCGGGGCGACGGCTCATCATGATTATCTACAGTCTTGTGCTCTTTTGCATGTTGCTGCATCTCTGCCAGTCTTTTGGACATTAACCGTTTTAGCTCTGCATCATCACTCAACCTTTGATCACCCCAATGGGAACCAGCCTAGCCACTTTTGTGGCAATACCCAACTTATGAGAGACATCAACAACCGCATCCACATCCTTGTATGCCTGCGGGGACTCCTCAACCAACCCGTTGCCCGTGGCGGACTTTACAAATATGCCCCGCTCAGTCAGGGATTGACGTATACCCGACTCTGTATAACTTCTACGGGCCTTGGAACGGGACATGACCCGGCCAGCACCATGGGCTGTGGAACCAAAGCTTAGCCCCATGGATGCGGGACGACCCAACAAAATCCAGCTGGCCGTCCCCATTGAGCCGGGCAGCAGTACAGGCTGGCCCACGGATCTGTATCGTGTTGAAACTTCGGGCATATCTGCAGGAAATGCCCTTGTTGCACCCTTACGATGTACCACTACTTTGTGATGCTGCCCGTCTATCTTGTGCCTCTCCACCTTGGCTATGTTATGCGCTACATCATATACCATATCCATGCCCAAATCCGATTCACTCTGCTCAAACACCCTCTCAAATGATGTACGTGTCCAATGTGTGATCATTTGCCTATTACTCCACGCAAAGTTAAGTGCTGCAAACATCGCCTGACGGTACGACTCTCCCTCTTCAGATGTATTGGGCACGCATGCCAATTCCCGATCAGGTAGCGTCATATCATACTTGCTCAAGGCCCTCTCGGATATGCGCAGGTAGTCGGTACACACCTGATGCCCGAATCCCCTAGACCCACTGTGTATCAGTATGGTGATAGCATCTTTCTTTATACCCATAAGCTCGGCCGCCTTATAATCATAAATTTTGTCTACTTTTTGTACCTCTAGGAAATGGTTACCCGAGCCTAGGCTACCCAGCTGTGGCGCCCCACGCTTGCGGGCACGATCAGATACACAGTCGGGGTTTGCGCCCGCAATACATCCATTCTCCTCACAGACATCTGCATCATGAATGGAGCCATATCCGTGTTCTACCGCCCAATTTACGCCTCGCACCAGCACCTCATCTAGTTCGGAGTGGGACAGTCTGACTGTCCCCTTGGAGCCCACGCCAGAGGGTATGGTCTTGAAGAGATCAAAGACTAGATCCTTAAGGCGTGGCCGTAATTCACCCTCGGTCAGCTCGCTACGCAGCAGGCGTACTCCACAATTAATGTCATAGCCTACGCCACCGGGACTTATCATACCCTCTTCGGCATCCATGGCAGCCACGCCTCCCACCGGAAATCCATACCCTTCATGACCATCAGGCAGCACCACCCCATGGCTAAGTATTCCGGGTATCGATGCAACGTTGCAGGCCTGCCGCAGTGTGCGGTCGTGGGACATTTTTGATAAAAGCGAATCGGTAGCATACACGCGGACCGGAACCTTCATGTCACCATCAGGCTCAATTATATACTGACCGTCTTGGGTTTTTTTTGGTACTCTATTGGGCATTATAAGTCACTATAATTCCCATCAATTGATAATTTAAGTCATTTGTGCTCACTAGGTCATTCCTATTTATCCACGCAAAGTACCGCGCTTTATGATTAAATCCCATGTGGGTATAATTATTTGTTTTTACAAAATAAATTTTGTATTTATTTCAGTATTCAACACTTCACCTATACCCTGGCATGTCTGGGCAAGTATTATGTATGGCAGCTCTCTCTGGTTTCGTTTTATTGCAATTAACATTTTATTATTATCATCAAATTGCACATAAGCATTGGCGTTTGTGGTAATCAACAGATCACATAATTCCAAAATTGGAGCCAGTTTTTTTATCATCTGCTCATCAAACTTGGTTATAATGGAACTATATTTTTTTATTAATAATTTTGTCCGCTTTGGTTTTTTGGAATAAGTCAGGCATAGTGAGGCCAGGAGCTGCCGGCGGTGCGAGAAAGTGCTGGGCATATCCATAACACGATACAAAAAATCATCTGCATCACGAAATGCCCTTAATAACTCTAAATTTATTGCCGCGGATTGTAGTATTAGCGACTCCTCATCATATAATAAATTTGATGATTTAAATGAATTTATTACTCCCAGCACAAGTGGTGGAATATGCAGGGTTCCTGATGGTGCACGAATCAGTTCTCGAACATGATATGGTGAAATGAACATATTATCAAATTCCGCATATCGGGTAGCCATGGCAAGCACACCCTCCCTGAGACCGGTAGAGCACACATGCACTTTTTCAAAATTATACTTTGATAATATCTCAGATATTGTAACAATACCCGCCTTTATTATATCGGCCCGTCCCCTGCCAATCTCATATATTCCGGCTAGGTCGGATACGTCTTTGGACAATATATCGCTGGCTGCAGCGTTTATTGAGGATGCGCTCATTGAATAATTATGTAGTTTTTTTAGAGGATAACCCACATGTGCCTGAACATACTTTGCAACCGTCCGCAGTGCTCCTCCCACCCCCACCAAGGAGGCATCATTACCCAGCAGACCCATGCTATTGGTAGATGGCAGATTCTCTCTGACATATTGTCGCAGATTGTGTATGGTTTCATTATTAAAGTCGTCCTTGCCTGCAAATTTTCGAGTCAGTACTAACGCTCCCAATGGTACCGAGAGCGCCTTTATTATGGTATGATTACGCGATGACACAAGTTCGATGGAGCCGCCTCCTAGGTCAAAAAACATGCATGATGGAATATTCAGGTGGTCTGCTGCGCCCGCGTACGAATACAGTGCCTCGCTATTTCCCGAGAGCACATTGACTTTAAAACCGGTCTTGTCATATATTCGTGAAAGTACCGATTTTTGGTTGTGGGCACTACGAAGGGCGCTGGTGGCCACGGGCAGTATTTTGTCCACATCCTCATGTGTTGCAATATTACGAAAAAGCAAAAGAACATCTATGAGTCTGTTTATAAGAGGTTCACGTATTACACCATCATTATACTCATCAAGCCTCACTCGAAATGACTCCCTATGATAGGGCCGGTATGTGCCGGTACGGTGGGCAGAGTAGCAGACCATTTTGACCGAATTGGAGCCCATGTCAATTATGGCCATTTTTTTAATATATTTATTGGATTTTTCGGGCAAGGTACATCACATCTTTCCCATCTGTCTGGGAGTCAGTAGGTATCGCAGGGATGCAAGTCCCTTTGCGGGCATGCGTATGCATGCCAGGCCTCCCTTCTTTAATGATATGGGCAACATGGTTGCAGATATCATGTGGGATATAAGATCTGTCAGATGGGGCTCGTGTCCCACCAACATTACCGATTTAACATCCAGACTCTGTATTAATTTCAGTGTCGCCGATGGATGGGATTCGGGCTTTAGCTCGTCCCACATTGTCACATCAATATTTAAATGCTCAGATACAATCTCGGCAGTTTGAACTGCCCTTACAAGAGGGCTGGATGCTAGTATGTCAGGACTTATATCGAGGCGCTTTATGGCACTGCCTATCTTTAGCATCTCACTGCGGCCGGTATTTGTCAGGGGGCGCATGTGATCACTGTGAACAAGAGTTGAGGGTCTTGCTGCCTTGCCATGTCGAAGCAGAAATACAATCATCACACACCATATGTATAATAGCCATATATGCCTATGAAATTTTCCAAAAAAAAACTAAATTTACATATGAAGGCGCATCTCGTTTAATGAACCCTCCACAGTATGCACTGTAGAGACATTGTGGTTCACGCCAAATTTATTCAGCTCCTCAGAGGTAAAAGGACCAATCGAGACTATGGTTGTATTGTTTAGTAATGGGGATAAATTTGATGGACTCATGCCTGATATTATACCAAAAAATGCCCTAACCGATGAGACACTTGTAAATACCATACCATGTATCTTGCCATTCTGTAGCAGTGTATGAAACCTCTTCCAGACATCCCCGCCAGGATGTGGCTTGACATCATACAGATATAACTCGTGCACATCAAATCCCTCTTTTACCAGCAGATCCTTTAGAAATGGTGGCGATGCCCCGCTGCGGGGAATTAATACCTTATTTTTGGTTCGGGACATGTAGCTAAATATCTCACCTATGCCGACTGATGAAAATATTGACTCTGGCATATGGTTTACCTTTATTTTATAATCTTCCAGCATTATGCTGGTCTTGGGACCTACAGATACTACCGTAGTATTGGCGACGGCCAGACGCATCTTGTCAAGTATGTTATTTTTTTTGGCATTATTAAATAATAACCGGACTGCCTTGGAACTCATGAATACTGTATAGTCTGGGTTGTACGATGCGTAGACATCCATGCAGTCGATGGATATTTTGGAGCTGCGGGCCACCAGTTGCAGTGTGGGGAGAGGTATAGCATTTCCACCTTCGGATTCCACTATTTTTACAAATTCGGTGGCATCAGCCTCATTGCGGGTTATGGCAAAGTTTTTTCCTGATAATGTCATCTCCACCTCAGCTCCTGATGAAGATCTACCACCCTGCCAATAATTATATTGGCCGGAGGCGACATGTCGCTCTCTTTAACAATTCTAGCTATGTCAGATATGGGACCTGTGACTATCTCTTGTCTTGATGTGGTGCCATTCTGTATTACAGAGACCGGAATTGCCGGGTCCATGCCGCCGCGCATCAGCTCATCACAGATGGTTCTGATTCGACTCAGTCCCATCATGATTACAATTGTATCAACTGATTTGGCCAGATTCTGCCAACGGACAGATTCGGTCTCTTTTAGAGGATCCTCGTGTCCCGTGACAAATACGACGGAGGATGAATATCCGCGAAAAGTCAGTGGAATTCCAGAGTATGTGGCCGAGCCAATCCCCGAGGTTATTCCTGGAACTATCTCGTACTTGATGTTGTGTTTTTTGAGAAACTGTGCCTCTTCCCCACCCCTGCCAAATATTATGGGATCTCCACCCTTTAGGCGCACAACAGTCTTCATGATCTCTGCATACTCTAGCATGTACTGGTTGGTACTGTTTTGATGAGAGGCATCATCTCCTACTGCCCGCCCCACGTATACTTTCTTTGTAGTATTAGGAATCATGGCAATGATGGATTCATCCACCAATCTGTCGTATAACACGACATCGGCCTTTTGTAAGAGCTCGGCCGCCCGCATTGTCAGTAATCCCGGATCCCCAGGTCCGGCACCTACAAGATAGACTGTCATTTCCACTCCTCTACAGACTGCCTCCATTTTAACGCAAATGATGATGCTCCCTTCTCAACCATCTGGCGACCTACAGAGGCGCCCACCAATATGGGGTCTGTGCCGGTATCCTCACATATTATGGGCGGGGAGTCATCCAATGGATATGCTGCGCACAAGAGATGTATTGTACCATTGGAGCTGTTGGCGTAGGCGCCCACTGGAAATCGACAGCCCGATTCAATCATACTGGAGAACGCTCGCTCTGCTTCTGATTCGGCCCTAGACGGCCTATGCTGTATAGACTCTAAAAGTTGGATTGTGTCAGTGTCGTCTTTTCTGGATATTATTGCCAGGGCCCCCTGTCCGGGCGAGGGCACAAATTTACTGGTTGGTAGAATGGTGTGTGGTGGATCAATTTTGAGACGTTCTATGCCAGCCTTTGCGAGTATTATTGCATCAAAGGGCCTCCCCAGACGGGATATGCGCGTATCCACATTACCCCGGATTGGCTGAACGTCTACATCATGAAAAAACCGGCGCGTCTGGGCCAATCGGCGCAGGCTGCTGGTACCCACTAGCATTTTTGAGTCCTTGTCTAAACCGTCCCTGTATAGTATTACATCATTGGGAGTGGCCCGGCGCGGAACGCTGGATATTACAAGGCCTGGCGATATCTCAGAAGGCACATCCTTCATGCTGTGTACTGCAAAGTCTGCCCTCTTATCCGCCACTGCTTGATTCACCTCCTTTTCAAATATTCCGCGCCTATCCATCTGAAAGAGTGGCCTTGATACGCGATCGCCCTGTGTAGTTACACGCAGTATCTCAAATTGTACATCCGAATTTGCCTCCTCAAGTTGGGACAAAATATAGCCAGTCTGCGCCATGGAGAGTTTGCTTCCACGTGTGGCAACAGTATATTTTATTTGGCCAACACCGCCACCGATTCAGCATACGCAGATATTATATCATTAATATCGTCATCGGTCATGGCACCGGACAGAAACGCAGTCTCAAACTGGGATGGTGGAACAAAGATGCCCCTCTCCAGCAGCAGCTTAAAGAGTCGCTGAAACCTTGCGGTGTCGGATCTCTTGGCGGTGGCATAGTCATATACGTCATGTTCGGTAAAGAATACCTGAAACATTGAGGATATGTGATGTACCCTATGGGGTATTTTATGATCAGTTGCCGCATCATCTATGGCCGAGGATACTCTTGCGCAGTATTTACCTAACGTGTCATATATCGTACGGCCCATGCGCCTCATGGCGCGTATTGACGATATTGCCGCAGTGGCGGCTATGGGGTTTCCGGCAAATGTGCTTGCCTGATATACGTCACCCAGGGGGGCCAGCATCTCCATTATTTTTTTATTTCCACCCACTGCAGCAACCCCAAAGCCATTTCCCAAGGCCTTTGCCAGCGTTGTAATATCAGGAGTTACGCCAAAATACTTTTGTGCACCGCCATCCGAGACCCGAAAACCAGTCACCACCTCATCGAATATCAGCACCATGCCCCGCTGTCTTGTAATATGACGTACTGCATCCAGAAACTTCCTGTCGGGCAGTATGAGCCCCATGTTTGCCATCACAGGCTCCATTATCACTGCAGCTATATCATCAGATGACTCTGCAGCTTCTGCAAAGCCCTCCACATCATTGTATTTGGCCACAAGAGTCTGCTTGGTGGTCTGTAAAAGCACACCCCCAGATGCGGGTAGTGTGGCGGACCCGCTGCCAGCCTTTACCAGGACCGAGTCATGGGCCCCATGATATCCGCCCTCAAAGGATAGTATTTTGTTCTTTTCAGTGTGTCCGCGCGCCAGTCGCACGGCGGTCATCGTGGCCTCGCCACCGGTGTTGACCATCCGGACCATCTCAATTGAATCATAGTTGTCTGCAATTAGATTTGAGAGTGTTGTCTCAAGCTGCGTGGGAACACAGTATAGTGTACCCTTCTGCATCTGTGCGGCAACTGCCTGTATTATGTCATTATGTCTGTGTCCTAGTAGCATCGAGCCGTATCCATTGCACAGGTCAATGAATTGGTTGCCATCAACATCCCATATATGAGAGCCATCAGACTTTGATGCAAAGAACGGGTACGGATCATAATGTCGGACGGGGCTGTTCACTCCGCCAGGGATCATGCCGGCAGCTTCTGAGGATAGCTGTGCTGACTTTTCTGTCTGTATTGCCATGATAAAGCAGACGTGTGTCTTGGTTTTATAGTATAGTATTTCGGGTCTGTGCCGTATGCTAGAGACTACCAGACTCGGTTTTTTCAACAAATTTAGAATTTTTTTGTATACACGCGCAAAACGAGTCCAATAAGCAAATACTCATAATATGATATGTGTGGATTCATACGATGGATAAGTCGCAGATACTTGAAAAATTCTCATCAGAACCTGACAGGTACTATACGGTTGATCTGTTTGCAGATAAGGGATTTGAGAGGAAGGCATGCAGTGTATGTGGCAGATTCTTTTGGACAATGGATTCGTCTAGGGACAGATGTCCTGATGATGGTCTGGACACATACTCATTCATAGGGGAGCCCCCCACTACAAAACGGTTTGATTATGCCCAGGCATGGAGGCAGATAGAGTCATTCTTTGTATCAAATAACCATACATCCATACCTAGATATCCGGTGGTCTGTAGGTGGCGCCCTGACCTATACTATACGATAGCATCCATAGTAGACTTTCAAAGGGTGGCGGGAGACAAGGTAACCTTTCAATTTCCAGCCAATCCATTGATTGTGCCCCAGACATGCCTCCGATTCAAGGATATTGAAAATGTGGGTGTGAGTGGAAGGCATTTTTCCAGTTTCTGCATGGTTGGACAGCACTCAGTTCCGGATATGGAGGGAGGCTACTGGAAGGATACGTGCATACAGCTGGACTATGATTTGTTGACGCAGACATTTGGATTAAACCCACACGAGATAGTATTTGTAGAGGATGTGTGGGTAGGGGGAGGATCCTTTGGCGCGTCGCTAGAGTACTTTGTAAGAGGACTTGAACTGGGCAACGCGGTCTTTACAGAGTTCCAGGGCACATTAGACAACCACAGCATATTGGACAATCGCATAATAGACATGGGTGCGGGCCTAGAGAGATTTTCATGGATTACGATGGGAACCCCCACCGCGTATGACTGTTGTTTTGGACCCATACTAGATGCAATGACCGAGTCGGCAGGCATAGACAGGGATGCGGAGATACTAAAGTCATATTACACCATGATAGCGCGGGGTTTGGAGCGCACCGACATAAACACACTGAGGCGCAGAGCGGCATCGCAGGCAGGCATATCAGATGACAGATACAGGAGCACCATAGAGCCGCTAGAGTCCATATATGTAATTGCAGATCATCTAAGAAGCCTGATATTTGCCATCTGTGACGGCTCTCTGCCCAGCAATGTGGGAGGCGGATACAACCTAAGAATGATGATAAGGCGCATAGCCAAAGTCCTGGAGGGCTACGACCTGGCAGAGATGGTGCAGCAGCATATAGACTACCTATCAAAGACATATCCCGAGCTGAACGAGAAGCGCTCCGAGGTGCAGACCATACTAGACATAGAGCTTGGTAGGTATGGCGCCTCAAAGAACCGGATGGCAAAGATAGCTGCCCATATACAAAGTCAGGATGCACCTCCCACGGTAAGCGAGCTGCTTACACTCTACGAGTCAGATGGAATAACCCCCGAGTACCTAAAAGAGACAGGAGCCATAAATAATATTCCCAGTGAATTTTATGAAAAACTATCCAGCCTACACCAAAGACAGAAGAAGGTGCAAGGAGGGGGCTATGCAGAATCACTGCCGGCCACAACCCCCCTGTACTATAACAGCGACCCACACCAGTTTACTGCCAGTGTACTGGATATAGTTGACAATGCCATAATACTTGATAGGACATCCTTCTATCCAAGGGGTGGGGGGCAGGAGCCCGATTTTGGTACGATAGGGGGTTGTAGTATAACTGATGTCCAAAGGCATGGGGATGCGATACTGCACTATACTGATGATGCGCCGCCTCAGAGGGGAGATACTGTACGGTGTGGGATAGACACGGAGAGACGGATGGACATAACACGAAACCATACGGCAACCCACATACTCAATGCATCATCCCGGCTGACCTTGGGATCATGGATCTGGCAGCACTCCGCACACAAGGACCAGGACAAGGCACGGTTGGACATAACACATCACTCGGCGCTCACAAAGACAGAGATTCAGGATATTGAAGATATGGCAAACGACGTAGTAAAACAGGATATGCCCGTATCAATACAGTATATGGAGCGGGGGGAGGCCGAGGACAGGTACGGCTTTCACATATATCAGGGAGGTGTCGTCCCGGTGGACAAGGTCAGAATAGTCTCCATAGGCGATATAGATGTAGAGGCGTGTGGTGGTACGCATGTGACACGCACATCACAGGTCAGGAGAATAAAGATAACCCGCGCCAAAAGGATACAGGATGGTGTGGTACGGCTGGAGTTTGTGGCCGGCGATACACAGGCCATCAAGTCATCCGATAACGTCATGGTAAAAAAGAGTCACGCAGACAAGCGGAAAGGGTACAGGGATACAATATCCACACTAGTAGAAAAGATACCGACCGAGTCGCTGCACACACAGGATGTGTCATACGATAGGGGCTCATGTATAATATATGGTGATGCGTACGATGAGTACTTTCATGTAACTATGGGAAAGAGGCTAGTAAAGGCCTGCGATATCGCCACATATTGCGGCATATTTCAGAGTGGTCCGGCCATACGCATAATGGTGTATACCGGCAGTGATTCTGCACATGATGCCCTGCACATAGCCAATACTGCATCAGAGATGCTAGGAGGACGGGCATCCGGAGACAAGGTATTTGCGCAGGGTGGCGGTAGGGGTGCAGAGCATATCAACAAGGCCATATCATGGATAAAATCAGAGGTGATACCATGACATGGCAGGAGATGGAGTCACACTGGCAGCGAATATGGAAGAAGAGTCATACGTTTGATGCCGAACCAAATGACCAGCCAAAAAAGACCATTACTGTAGCGTATCCATACCCCAACTCACCTCAGCACATAGGACATGGCCGCACATATACACTGGCAGATGTCAACGCCAGATTCTGGCGCATGCGTGGGTACAATGTGCTCTTTCCGATGGGGTTTCACTATACAGGAACTCCCATACTCGGCATGGCAAAGCGCGTACAAAACAGGGATGCCGAACTACTAGATGGACTGCGTGATACGTTTGGTGTGCCCCAGGAGGCCATAGAGAGTTTTGTAGAACCACTCAACATAGCCAACTACTTTCGCGATGAGATAAAGACAGGCATGATGGAGATGGGTTACTCCATAGACTGGCGGCGCGAGTTTACCACCATAGATGAAGCATATAAAAAGTTCATAGAGTGGCAGATAACATCACTAAGGGATAAGAATCTGATAATACAGGGGTCGCATCCGGTAGGATGGTGTCCCGAAGATCAAAATCCCGTATCACAGCACGATACACTGGGCGATGTGGAACCGGACTTTGTAGAGTATGTACTGGCCAGATTCACCTGGAAGGGCCACATACTTCCAACTGCAACCCTGCGGCCCGAGACCATATTTGGTGTGACCAACCTGTGGGTAAACCCCAACGTCACATATGACATAATACTACGCAACAATGAGAGATGGATTGTATCCAAGGAGTGCTCTGCCAAACTACGTTTTCAGGGAAGTGATGTAGAGAAGGTTGGCAATATACAGGGCAGGGACCTAGTAGACCAGATTGTAAAGACTCCACTAGGCACAGACATACCCATACTGCCAGCCCAGTTCGCCAAGCCGGATACAGGAACCGGTTTAGTAATGTCCGTGCCCGCACACGCGCCGTTTGATTATATGGCGCTATACGACATATCAGACAGTTATGATATATCACCTATACCAGTAATTGGGGTTTCTGGTTATGGGGATGCACCCGCCAGGGATGTCTGTCAGAGGTTAGGAATAAAAGATCAAAATGATAGCAATCTGGAGGAGGCCACATCGGAGATATACAACAAGGAGTTCTATACGGGAAGATTATTGGATATATGTGGCAGGTTTGCCGGCCGCATAGTATCCGAGTGCAAGGATGATATTCGTGACTGGATGCAGGGGGAACACAACTCTGAGATATTTCGCGAACTGAGTGGTGAGGTACGATGCAGGTGTGGGGCATTATGCGTGGTAAAGACACTTACGAATCAATGGTTTCTAAATTACGGGGACCATACATGGAAGCAGAAGACAAAAGAATGCCTTGGTGAGATGGACATACTCCCTGATGAAATATCAGGAGAGTTCAACAATGTGGTGGATTGGCTACGGGAGAGGGCCTGCGCCAGGCAGCATGGCATGGGAACCAATCTTCCCTGGGATGATGATTGGATAGTAGAGAGCCTGTCGGACTCGACCATATACATGGCATTCTATATTATTATGAAGTTTGTCAATAGTGGCAGCATAACTCCGAATTCGATGAGTCAGGACTTTTTTAACTATGTATTTTACGGTGAGGAGAAGGGGCACATTACATCCCAGATGAGAGAAATCCGCAACGAATTTCTGTACTATTATCCTGTGGATACCCGCCATTCCGGCCGGGACTTGGTTCCAAACCATCTCACCTTCTTTGTGATGAACCATGTGGTATTGTTTCCTAAAATACACTGGCCGCGCCAGATAGTAGTCAATGGTTCCGTACTGATGAATGGCAAAAAGATGTCAAAGAGTATGGGAAACATAGTACCCCTTCGCAGCGCCATCAAAAAGTATGGCGCCGACCCCATACGCTTGGGAATAATAATCTCTGCCGAACTTTTGCAGGACTCGGACATGAATCTAGAGTCAGTGGCAAATATAGGAGACCGTCTAAAACGCATGATGCAGGAGTGTCAGGAGATACGGCCGGCACCACAGAGTTATGAGATACATGAGGATAGATGGATTTATGCCAAGCTAGACCAGATAGTCAACCGCGTTACGCATAACATAGAGGTAATGAGGCTACGTGAAGCCCTGCATGATATACTGTATACGTTAGAGCAGGACATGCAGTGGTACCGCCGACGCCTGTTGGCAAGAGGGCGGAGTGCACCGCCGGGTGTAATGTATCACATATTTGAGACCAGGGCACTGCTGCTTGCGCCATTTGCCCCCCACGTCGCCGAACAGATGTGGAGTTACCTAGGTCACGATGACATAATATCCACGGCGGCGTGGCCAGAGCATACCGGCAGGTATAATCACACAGTACATGCAGAGTGGTACCTAAAGTCTGTCATGAAGGATATTACGAATATAGTAAAGGTGGCAGACATAAGACCCAGTGTCATTTGGCTGTACGTACACGAGTCTACCGAGGCATATCAAGCCGTATTAAGATGTGTATACAACGAAAAGACCGATATGAGAGGTGTAATGAGTGACATATCATCAAATCCAGATACCACACATCTGAGGAGACATCCAGATAAAATTGCAAAATATCTCAAGGACATACTCTCAGAGCCGGTAGATGTACGCAGGGCTCGATTGGACGGCAATACACTTGATGAAAGGGTCATACTAGAGTCTGAAATTGCACATGTCGTAAAGACAGAGTTTGACTGTGACATTCATGTATATACAAGTGATGTCGATGCCTCCAATGATCCTGGCAGAAAGGCAAGGTTTGCCAGATCCTGGCATCCTGCAATATTCATAGAATAGTCATGCTGAAATAAAATAAAATAAAAGAAAGTGTTTTGCTTTTTGAATACACCCGTAAAAAACAGTCTTTTGTTTGGGTACTTTTTACGGATGGATGCCAGACTGCCCCGACCAAGCACGCAACTTCAAAAAGCAAAACACTTTCAAATAAAATAAAAAAAGATAATCTGTTTATTGTGATGTACAAGAACCACCAGGCACAGTAGAGTATTTTATCTCTACCAACAACTGTGGCACCTTTGGCAAAGTGCCAGTGACCTCCATTCGGCTATTGCTGAATGATATTGGGTATGCCGTTGACGATACTGTACCATCATCATTAAAGCCAATTTGTATGTTAGAGCCGGAGTCATTAGGGAACTCTAGATTGAACTTCGCAAAACTTATCAGAGTTGGATCCCATTTTACCTCATTTTTTCCTATTGCACGGCCATGTATGTTAGTTATCTGTACTGGGTTATTTTTACAGTCATAGGTCTCACTAAAGTTGTTTAAAACCCCGGGTGAGGGTATGTCTACGTGAAGAAGAAGTGTACCTGTCTGGCTCAAGGCCGTATTGGAGGGAGAACCACGACCAGTATCCAGTGTGCAGGTGGTAGAAGCGCTACCCAGATAGACTACCTCAATCACATAACTAAATGCAAAGCTGGTACTTGTAGAGTCCGCTATCCTTGTGCCATCTTCGACCTGCCTGCTGGAAAAGTCCAGTGAGCTTCCAGTGTTTAGCTGTCTCAAATTAAAGTCAACGTCTCTATTTAGAATGCTAAAGGAGCCTGCGGAGACCTCAAACTTGCTATTGTACAAGTCCCGATTATCCACCTTTAGATAGTTCTCATTCGTGTGAGAGTTAGGAGAGCTTGTTGGAATTATGGGAGGTTGGGGCGTGCGGACGCTGGTACTTACAGAATCTATACTTACAACTCCATCACAGCTAAACTTCATATCCAAAAAGTATACGGTATCTCCAGATACGGTTCTCTTGATGCCACTAACTTTGTAGTCATAGCTGGTCACGTCCTGGTTAACGCTTTTGCGAACTAGATTGGATGATGTTTGTGTGGGAGTCTCAAGTTGCGCCCCTATGACGCTCAGGCTCGCCTCTATATTCTGTAGTCGCGTACTGAGAGCAAGATTGTTGTTGTCAACAGTCGTCTTTAACTGGTCTATGCGTTGTTCAAGAGCGGCGTTGCCTCCACCCACAAGGGTGTCTTGTATGCCATCAATCTTTGTGCTCATCTCCAGTATGTGTGCCGTAAGTCCATTTAGCTGATTTTTGTTGGATTCGGCAGTTGCCTGTATGGCCAAAAGTGCGGTATTGAAACCGGATATGGAGGACTTGACATCAGACACCTCGGAGGTTAATGCTGCCGATGACAGGAGTATGTTGTCAATCTTCTCTATTATATCGGAGATCGGAGACAGAGACGCAACAATGTCATCCACAGTAGCTTTTATCTCAGCCGTAGTTGACTCTATGGTTCTTATACGTTCGGTATTGGTCTGCGCATACGCATCATATACGGTTCCCGCTACCGCTGCTAATAGTAAGAGTGTTATTACAATTTTCATTTATTAGTAATGACAGAATATGTTATAATGCATGTGGTTAAAAAATAATAAGTAAATTATCAACTTTTATTGATTAATTGTGTTGTCGTCTTTTGCAAAATTTAACCATGCCTCCTGCTGCACGGCAGATATTTGAGAGTGTTTTGCTTTTTGATATACGTAAAAACGATGATGTATGTGCCAAATGAAAAATTAATGGTTTGTGTTACCAATCATGGGTGTTTTAAACGATTTTTTGGTATTGAATATGGAATGGACCCCAGAAAAGGAGAACGGTTTTTGCACGATTTTACACAGACTTTG
>VXON01000046.1 GCA_009840065.1 Cenarchaeum sp. SB0662_bin_33
AAGTAAATCCAATTATTCTGATTTGTGCGAATTTCCCACAATAAATAAAATGGCCGACCTGGCATCCTGTACCACCTGTTACAGCACCCTTTCAAACCCGACGGCCAAAGTCATGTTGTAGACAAATTTATTTTTGATAAAAATTAATAACATGTGATTTTCACGGGATGGTTTTTTTGTATTAAATATACTGAATATTAAATTTCCATATCCACCATGCGGTAGGGGTCATCACCCAGCTGTGCTCATAAATTCTGGAATAATGCATTTTAAATCAGGATTAATTAATACAACATCACCATTCAAGCTTAGAGACATCTTTATCGCTCGTACCTCAACACCACCACGAATTGCGCCTGCCAAGTCTGAAACGAATTGTTCATCTCCCTGAACGCTAGGAGAGAAGTATTCTGCGTCAGGATGTTGGACCAAAAATAGTATAACACTCCTATTTTTGCCGGCAAGGCGAAGCATCGTCTTTACGTGCTTACGTCCCCGCACGGTAGGGCAGTCTGGAAACGAGCCCACGTCGCCTGACAGTAACATGGCAGCAGATTTAGTCTCTATAAAACCCGTAGCATTATCCCTATACCTGTCAATCTTGTAATCTATACGGGACTCGCCACAGTTGACTTCAGTACCAGTAATATGCCAGCCATCTAACCATTGAATTGCTCCGGCATTGACAGCATTGACAAAGCATCTAGTCTGCTCAAGAGGATCAATCAGTACGGCCCACCTCTTAGATATGGGAACGCCCACTAGCCTAAGTTTGGTTTTGGCAGACTTTTTTGCAACACACAAACATGTGCTTGATGGGAATATTAAATCCAAAAGGCGGCCACTGTTTGTAAGATGTGCCAAATATTCACCCTTGGTATTGCGTACGACTACCGAGAAGCGGCTTGCCCGGCGCACCACGCTGTATTTCTGTAGGCCCATAAAGTGATGGAGTATCAGTTTAGAATATCCTTTAGTATGTTATCAAGGACAGCGTACGGCTGATTGCCCGAGAGCTGCTCTACACCATTTGGACCAACTATGATAAACGAAGGTGTACGGCTGATGCCGTTCTGTGCAGCCTGCATTGTATTGAAGGATACCCTCTCCTGATGATCTACGGCCATGCATGACTCATACATCTTCGCATCTAGTCCAATATTTGCAGCAAACTGCGCCAAGTTTTCACTAGATGCCCAGCCCGAGTTTGCTCCGTCCTGGTTTTCATACAGTACGTCGTGATACTCCCAGTACATACCCTGCTCTTGGGCACAGTACGATGCCGCCGCCGCACGATTCGAGTCCTCACCTATAAAGACGAAATCAACAAAGTATACACTGGCCAGACCGGTATCTATATAGTCAGACTCCAATGAAGGCCTCGACTCGGTGAACCAGTGTTTGCAGTTAGGGCATTGATAATCCCCAAACTCAATTACGGTTACAGGCGCATCAACATCCCCTAATATGGGGGATGCATGACTCAAGTCTACACCGCCCACAATTGCCATATCCATTGTCTCAGCCCCCACGGATAGTATACCCTGATCAACCAGATAACCCAGAGCATTTAGAAATTCATCGTCTGATACCAGTCCTTCAACCCACCATCCAGCAGTATCCTTAACCCAGGGAGGTACAGGATCATCGGACGCTTTATCGGATGTATTGTCGACGGGTATTATTGCGGAATTTATCAGATACTGAATGGCATTGAGGAATGTATCATCATCAAGATGTCCCTGTACCCACCAGTCCACATTTGTCTTGACCCAATCGGGTATGGTAGTTGTACCCACATCCACCTGTAGTACCAGTGTTTCTTCATTTATTGGTATGAACAGGATTCCGCTGACATCTATAGTGATGTCATTGGTGCCATAGGCCAGTGTGACTGGAATATTCACTCTGCCCGGGGTAGTGTGGGTTAAGGGAATGGGGCCAAACAGATTTTGATCTCCATTTGTTACGCTCACAGCATAGTCCACATGTTCCTGTAGACTCCCCGTAGCCGGATTGATAAACTCTATTATCATATATGACTCATCAAATTCAATCTCCACATCCAGACTGCCACCACTGGTAGTCCCCGAGGCCGCATAGGCCATGAAACCCGGCAAGGCTACAGACACCAGCGCGGCAACTACAAACACCAGATGCATTACATTACTATAAAACTCACCGTTTTAAGAATTTTTCTACGCTTAATATATTGGCACTAGAAGGGGCATGGATGCCATACAATGAGTCCACTGTTTTTATTAGGTGTGAGGTATATTACACTCATGAAGATAGCCGTTATGGGAATGGGTGTGGCAGGCAGTTATCTAATGGCACGCCTGCATAGCTCCAAACACCATGTAGTGGGATACGAACGAAGTACGCAGCAACGCCATGACTCCATATGCGCATGGGGCACAATAAAGTCCGTACTGGATGAATACTGTAAAAAGACCAATCGAAACTTTGATGACTTTCTGATACATGATGGTGTTCGTATGGATGTTAAAATGAATAATGATGTAGAGTTTGGTATTGGGCTAAAAGGGCTGTGCACGTACAACAAGCTTGGTCTTATTCAAGACTTTATTCGTGACTCAGAGGTTGTATACGGTAAGGCCCCCAAGATAGACTGGTTGAATGAAGAGTATGACATTATTGTTGACTGTACAGGGTTCCATCGCGGCTACCTGCCAAAGCTGAAGAAGGATTTTTTTCTTCCCACATATGAGTACAAGGTCGCATATGAAGACGGTGTTCCATTTAATGACTTTTACATAGAACCGTTTCCAGGAATGTCAGGATATTTCTGGTACTTTCCGCTGGGAGACAACATGGCCCATATTGGGGCAGGAGACTACAGGAAGAACCACATCAAGGCTACGGACGCATTCTTGAAAAAATATGGTGGGACGGTACTAGCCACCAAGGGTCGCCCCATCCGCTTAGCCACTCCGGGTCATTGTAAGCCATACTATTCAGGCAAGGTGGTGGGAGTGGGAGAATCAATTGGAACCGTATACGCACTGCTAGGGGAGGGAATAATACCCAGCATGCAGTGTGTTGAGATATTTTTAAAGAATATGGATGACTTTCCAGCGTATGAAGCGGCAGTTGCAGAGCACTACAAGGTATACGACACCGTCTTTAAGTTTGTACAAAAGAAGATTCATCGCAAATTCAGCATTATTCGCTCCATACTAGATGTAATATCCATATACAGATATATGAAAAGGAATGAGGATAGGTTTGGTATGAATATAAGAATGTCAGATCTCTTAAAGGTGGCAAAGGCATGAAACTTGATTGAAATTAATTTAATTATGTGTCGTAATTCTTCTTATGTAATGTGATCTTTTATCATGTAATACAAAATCAAATTTTATACTTCCATTGCTAACTCTGCCGCTATTACTCCATCTGTTTTACAAGTTTACTTTGAGATGTATCTCCTGTACGATATTATTCCACTT
The DNA here is from genome assembly GCA_009840065.1 of Cenarchaeum sp. SB0662_bin_33. Lineage (GTDB taxonomy): Archaea > Thermoproteota > Nitrososphaeria > Nitrososphaerales > Nitrosopumilaceae > VYCS01. Next base: position 3,474 of record VXON01000046.1, read on the forward strand.
TAGGGCCATAACATGCTCACCAAAGAGACGTTTGAATATAGAAAATACTGTCTCTACAACTTATTTTCTGTTGTATCCAATTCTAGCCTTCCAGCACACCTGATTCTCTCTTCTCTTCCCTGCTTAATGTATCCACGCGCGCAGTCTGCCTGTTGCCTCCTAGTTGATCTCTTATAGATATTCCCCACGTGGTTCCGGATCCCTTACCGCGCGATGTCACGTTTATCTTGTGTAGCATGTCTGGAACTACCCCTGTATATACACACGCGGCTATGTTAGTCCTTGAACCGTATCATATATGATGGAGACTGCCTTATTATCGGCTTGATCTGCAAGAGGAGGGCTGCCTGGTACAAGAAGATTTTGATATTTAGGTATGTCATCTGGTATAGAGCTCTCCTGTTTTCGAGCCGGAGAGTGAGATGCAGAATCCACGGAATCATCCCCCATATCCAGAACATCAAGACTCACAATAATTTGAGACATTGCCTACTGACTCGACTGTAATGCATACTGCAATTATCTTTAGGGTTTGAGTATCGGTCATCAGGCGCATCTTTACAAAACCACGCTTGACCTTCCATTTTTTACCCATCTATTCATCTCTATTGTGCTGTTTTAATCCTGTTGAATCAACTGCAAGCGTATGTGTATACTTTTTGTCCGTCACGGTTATCATGTCGCCCTTG
>VXON01000055.1 GCA_009840065.1 Cenarchaeum sp. SB0662_bin_33
TTTGACATGCTCATATATGCCACCTACTCTGTGAGGGGGGTTGAGTATGTACGTCGTTATTATACAGCATGGGGACTCTAGGTCTGCCTAGACTCTCAATTCGCCCCTGTACCGGGACATGCCGGTACAATCATGTATTACAACTAGCGTTTTATAGGAATCCCATCTTAGAATAATGCGTCATTGTAACACAAATATAATCTTCATAAGGTTTAATTACAAACACTGATTCTACTACCCTATGGGAAGAACTTACGAACAATGGATTAACGAACAAGACCCTGAATTGGTTGCTCAAGTAAGAGCTGGCGATGAAAACAATCCCGCACTTTTGAATCAGATAAACTGGATATGGGTTAAGAACCTGATGAACAAAAAGTCAGAGCTCAATCCATCTGCAGCTGAACTGCTTGACTGGGTAACATCGGGTCAAATCGAAGCAGTAAGACAGACGAAAAAGTAGCAAGACTCGCTTCGTAAACTCTTTTTATTTTAATTATCATAGTATGGTAATGCTATAACGGGGTTTTGAATTTTAATTATAGTTTAAATATCATTACAGAAGATTGTACACTATGCCAATAGCAATACTTCCGGACATTGATGCTCAGAGATGTATAGGCTGCGCACTATGTGTACAGATTTGTACGGCCCTGACCCCAGATGTCCTTAGAATGAAGTCCCTTGAAGGCTGGAATCGAAGCAAGGCATTCGTCTTTTATCCAGAGAGATGTATCTCTGATGGCGCATGCATTGGTGTGTGTCCTACAAAGTCCATCTTTTGGATGAGGCCAATGAAGTACACATCAGGCCAGCCGGTACCCCTACACCAGGGCGGTGTATACGCCAATGGTTGGGCAGAGGACGCAGCTCTTGATGATGCCGGCAAGAAGGAAATCGTCTCTAGACAGATGGATGATCAGAATGCCGCCGGTGCCGCACAGATTGCTGCATCGCAGGGTGCATAGAGGGAATATCGTTTTTTTCTTTTTATATTTTGGTGAAATGCTCTGTGCATTTCATATCTCCAAGAAAGTATGATAGAAATGCGTTCCCATAATCGTAGTGTATGCGGGTAAACTTGTTGTTCTCTAGGAATGCTTTTAGTGAATGTCCAAAAGTATCATATCTCTCTGGTACATGCCGCATCCGTGCATCAAGGTGGTGGGCGGCCGGATACATATCTGATAACTCCAGTGGTATTATGCCCAGATATGGATTGTATATGCAGACCTGGGCATCATCTGGTATGTCTGCATACCGTTTTAGCAGGTATGCCGGCTTGGTTTTGGGTTCGGGTAGTATGTACAGCGTATCCTTTTTGGTTCTAAAATCAGATACAATCCTACGAAATTCTACTGCTTCGGGTCTGTACTGGTCCGTATGATCAAAGAGAAAGATGGCCTTCTCTTTGAATCGCGGTGTTCCCGGATATAGTACGTCATGACTTTCAGTCAAAACCCGTACCGCCTCAAAGAGGCGGGGGTGTGCCCGGGCCTTTTTTAGAGTGTACTCCCACAGGCGCCCCTCATAGATGGCCTGCCTTGTGGCATCAACCTCCAGTTTTATGGCATACAGATTGTGTAGTGCCAGCAGGTCTGTTCTCTCCTTCTTCTCTATAGACATCAACTCGGCGGGCGTATATCCTGTACATACATCACAGTTGCATGGGAACACCCTCATCTCGCTCAGCTTTCGCGTACCATCCTGCGTAATGTATCTGTCCTCTTTTGCGTACAGCATGTATGATGCAGAGTCAAATGTGTCACACCCCAAGGATATGGCCAGCGGTATTGTAATGGGGTGACCAGCACCAAACAGATGCAGGGGTATTGATGGTGTAAGCACCCTTCGCACCTGTGCTATCATGCATGCGAGCTTGTAGTACTCGTATGACTCCATAAACTCCACCGGACTACCCAGTGCCATTATTTGAAAGCCATACACTGCAAGACTCCTTGCTGAACGCTCCACCAAGCTTGAGTGCTCACCACCCTGTATTGGCCCTACCCACAACTGGCCGTTATCCTTGGCCGACTGTATTGTGTCATGGCAGGCCTGCAGTGTCCTGTCTACATATGATGATGCAACATCATACGGGAGGCCAAATCCGGTGGGCTTGTCCAGCGGAATGGGAATGTCTGTCATTATACCCATCTCAAACTCGGCCATCTGGCTTGGTGATATATCCAAGTCACCATACTCCAATACCTGATAGCCTCCGGAATCTGTCATTATGGGGCCATCAAAACCAACTATGTCATGTATGCCCCTCCTTATGGCCTCATCGCCGTACTGTTTCATTGTTATGTATGCATTGGTTATTATCATCTGAAACCCCATCTCTTTTAGCTTCTCTCCTGGGATGGTCTGCTTTACAGGGTGCATTACAGGCACGTAGGCGGGCGTATCTACCATGCCGTGATTTGTATATAGCCTGCCTATCCGCCCTGCTAGGTCAGACTTTACTATCTCAAACATATTACTGTGCCAGTGTCTCTATCTATTAAACTCAAAGAACCGTTGCATGTCCCCGTTCTCTGATATTTGGTGTAGCCAGCGTACCTCGTCTGATGATGTATCATGTGTCATAGCCTGCAGAACTCTCTGTGTGTTGTGGGCCGGAGTGTTACCGGTTGTATCTATCTGTATAACCACATCAAATGTATTGGATGCATCTGAATATATTATATCTAGTATCTCGGCTCCCACATTGTCTAGTATCTTTTGGCGGGAGTATCGACGGCTTTTGTATATATCGTATAGCTCGTAGGGACTGCGCCTTAATACAACGGCTTTCTTCACCATACATCTATTTGAAATCACATACGGCGCCAGATGTCCCACTATGATGCTGGGCTTTTGTACATCCATCATGCCCGCAAGTATCTCCGTATCCACCTCGCCATCAATTATGAGACCTGACTCTCGGGCTATTCTGTTTATGTCGATTATATCAAATTTTATTATATCTGATATGGAATCTGCAACTGTGTGCTTTCCAGTTCCGGGACTGCCGGTTATCACATACGACACAACACAGTACAATATAAAGGAGATAAAATATTTTGTATTTTGTCTAGTTTGGCCTCAGTTATCTTGCTGCGATATGGTCATGGTGATGATGCCGTCCCGGCGGCAATTTCATAGAGCTCCGGCGGTATTGCCGTACGATAGTCCTAGCGTGACAATGGTGGCCGATTTAGTGCGGGATGAATGTGTACACCTGTCTATGCCGGGAATGGGTGCATTGTTCTGCTTTTTGCAGGTACGGTAATACCGCCACCTGACTTCATACGACACATTTTGAAGGACTCAAAGCTCATGTACAGTAAGGGGTCTATCTACCACACATATCTTTAGCCTAACTGACATTTACTTACGCTATAACAGGCCGACCTATCTTGCAAGAGCCAAGATGAAAAAAAAAAAACAAAAAATAATTGTTAGTTCCAATAATACCAAGCGCTGGATTTGGCCTGGGCTCCGTATGTGTAATCAGCTCCAGGATTGGGGTGGTTAGCGTGTAGGGAGGCCATTGTAGACCCATAGTCGGTTTTCCATGATGTGGAGGATGGAGTGGTAAACTGGGCCTTGACATAGATACCTTGAGACAAGGCGAACTCTAACGTATCACTAGTGGACCATGCGTTATATGATAAACTTGCCCTGCCGGATGCGTGACGTTGCCCAGAATGAGCTGAAGCTTGGTAGAACCCAACCCCATCACCATCACCCGAAAATGAGCAGCTGTCGTCGCCATGGCAACTACTTACGTTGACACGTACATTCACCTCATTATCCATATGCTCTTTGGTTACTGTATGCACATATGGCAATACAAATTGTGAATGTACTTCCGGGCCATTGTCGAGGTAATTTTCTTCATCCTCTTTAATCTGACGCTCTACATCTGCTATCTCATCAGCAGTAAGTTCGCGATTGTTGTCAATCGACTCTTGTACTTTGTATGTATCACAGTAATCTTTGACCGAACATGTTCCTACTGCTAAAACCTTGATCCAGTAGTCCGGGTCCTCTTCAAATGCCCAAAATGCAATATCCCCCAAATTGGCATTTCTGTTGACTATCTCGTATATAGCGGCGTGCATAAGTTTATGCAGTACTAAAATCGCCCATACACACTACT
>VXON01000059.1 GCA_009840065.1 Cenarchaeum sp. SB0662_bin_33
CTACTTTATGCGAGTCCTTTATTATCAATTTTATGTAGTGCTTGTCCCTTCATTTTAGTTTCCGAAGGGACTTGCGCACTTCCCCTTTATGTACCTAGAGATCCAACCCCTAATTTGGCACACTGTACTTGGTTGTGCATATTTCCCCAAACAAAAGACTGTTTTTTAAGGATGTATCCAACCGAGCGTCCAACTTCAAAAAACAAAACACTTTCATGAAAAGACCAAAATATCTGTTAAGGGGAATATATTATCTGGACGCGCCCAGATAAACTCTAATGTATATTAGATAAGATGTGGTCATATGTGTAATGGGTTGGAATATTAGACTACCAAAATATACCAAGGAAGTATTTCCTGAATGGTTCGAAGAGACATGGTTGGGTCATTTGAATGGGGCACAGAGACAGTATAGGTATGGCAGAATGCACATACTGGAATATGAGGACTATCTTGATGTACATATTGATATGGTTGACCCCCGGAGTAATCCTGTTGGCCATGTTATACGGGATGCCCCGGAAGTTATTGTTGGGGTCGCCTGTGGCGCTCTAGGCGGCTTATACATGGGCAGGAAGACGTACAGGCATACCAACTCAAAGATGGCTAGTGTGGTGCTGGGTTTGGCGGTCGGCGGTGTCTGTTTTGTGGCCGGGATGAAAGCCACTAAATGGCTGGGTGGGTGATAGACTGCCCGTTATCCGTACACTGCAAGTCTTATTCAAACTATTACCGGTAATTCTACATCTAAGACACGATCGTAAGCAGTGGTCTAGGGGGAAGAATGACTTGAATGCATACAAGGGTCATGCCCGCTGCGCCCTCTTGGCATTCACAACATTGGGTCCTGTCTATATCAAGTTAGGCCAATGGCTCTCTGCTAGGGCCGACATACTGCCCCAGCCATACATGGAGGAGCTGGCAAAATTACAGGACGATGTACCCGCCGCCCCCTTTGATCAGGTCAAGCCAATAATAGAAAAAAACGTCGGTGTCATACAAGAGACGTTTGATGATTTTAATACCACACCCATATCCGGCGCTTCACTAGGTCAGGTATACAGGGCCACACTGAATGGCAAGGAGGTCGCCGTCAAAGTTCGCCGTCCTAGGATAGAATCTGTCGTTGCCAAAGACATTACCGTCCTAAAACGGGTACTGCCCACCGTGCTCTCGTTTGTAGATCCAAATCTACGTTTCTCTGGTAAAGCCATGTTGGCTCAATTTATAGAATCCATACACGAGGAGATGGACTATACACTGGAATCTCAAAATCTACTAACCATACAGAGTAATATGGCTGGAAACAGGAGGGTGCGGGTCCCCGCCGTATACCAGAGTCACTCTACGGAGAGCGTCCTTGTTATGGAGTATCTGCCTGGAATTAAGATTACTGATATTGAGTCTCTGGATGTGGCCGGCATAGATCGTCATCAACTGGTGGCAGACATACACAGGGTCTTTTTTACAATGCTGCTACGATATTCGGTGTTTCATGCAGACCCCCACCCGGGTAACATATCTGTTGCGTCCGATGGGAGAATAATTCTGTATGACTTTGGCATGGTTGGGAGGCTGGACCCCCGAACCCGCCTGCGACTGATTCGACTATATCTGGCACTGGTGGAGCGGGACCCGCCTAGGACCGTTAATGCTATGGATGAGCTGGGTATGCTGGCTCCCGGATACAACAGAGGCATAATGGAGAGGGCCATCAGGATGACGGTGGATGCCATGCATGGACAAAAACCCGACGAGATGGAGGTTCGCAGTCTTCTGGAGCTGGCCAACCGTACAATGAGCAAATTTCCATTCTTACTACCCAAGAATCTGGCATTATACATGAGAATGGCCTCCATAATAGAGGGTATATACAAGACGCACAAAGTGGACTTTAAGTTTGTACCGGTCCTTCGGGATATACTAAAACAGGAGAATCTTGCACAGGATGGCTACATAGAAGAAGTAAAGAATACAATACATCGCCTCATAAAATCTCTGGACGCTGCCATATCGTTGGGTCCGGACATACGACAGTTCCTAGATGAGTACAAACCGCGACGGAGTAATGGGCGTCTGATTGCGGGAAGCATATTTGCCTCTGTGGTTTTCTTTGGCTCTACACTAATCTATATGGGTGGTGATGGTGAAGGCATGATTGGAATGGTATTATCCATGATTATACTGTGGTTGTTTGCAAGAAAATCATGATATTGTTATATCTCTACCACTCTCTGGTATTGGTACGTTCAGTACTAGTACGCCATCCTGTAATGTGGTTGGGCATTCAGGCTCCTCGCCCGGCTCGATACTAGCAGGAATCTTTATACGCGTCTCAACAGTATGAGGCCTCTGCCGATATATTGTAGTTGCATCACCTTTTCCTTGAGTTCTATTGGCGCTTACCCATAATATATTACCATCAAGCTTTATCTTGATATCCTCTTTTTTAAATCCGGGCAGGTCGATACTGACTGTTATGAGGTTATTCTCTCTCTGCATGTCCGTCGCTGGCATCACATACGAGTAGAACTCTTGCGCCTTGCTACTGATTCCCTGCTCAAACTCTTTTCCCATAAACTTTACAATCTGGGGCAGAAAACCACAACCAGTCTGTTTCTCCATCTTATCCCCAGATTCTTTGGCTGATCCATGTATGACTCCCACGCTTACTATGATATGATTTTTAGTTATAAATCTGACGGGTTCTGGTTGGAGAATTATATAGATAAATAGACAGTCTCACTGCACAGTTTACGATTACATCTCTTTCTGTAATGGTTTGTTGTATGGGCTTTCACCATGACAGAATGGATTGGGACTGCGCACCAGTCGGGGGTGCATTGGCGAATACTTTTTCAAATCTTGCCACAAGTTGCTTTGGTCGTATCTTTAGTGGTGTGGAGATGCGACTCTGCGCATAATTGATGTAGTCCTCTTTAATATCGTAGTTTATGCTGTGACGCCCTAGGGCAACAGCCACCTTTGCGGTCTGCCCTGAACCACAGAATGGATCCAACACCACATCACCCCGATATGAGTAAATTCGTATTAGTCGGTATGGTATCTCCTCGGGAAATGGACATGGGTGATCCAGCATATTGGGTGGGACGGGCGCTATATGCCATACATTGTTGGCCACATCCATCTTGAATACGTCGTCTATCTCAAAGCGGGACTGTTCCCTGTTGTTGTAAGCTTGCTTGTATATGGGGGTGCCGAACTTGCGAAATATCATGATATATTCTGTCATAATGTTTGGATAATAGTATCCTGGGTAGGGCTTCCGTATGGCGACTCCGGCGCGCCTTACACCGGCCGTGGTCTTGTGCCATACTATATCCTGATGGAAGAACCAGCCGGCATGCATCAACCGTGTCACAAGATCAAAGGGTGCGGGAATGTGGGTACCCTTCATCAGCACAGTTCCTATAACAACCGCGCAAAAGCCCCCCGGCTTTGTGACCCGCAGTACCTCGCCAAATATACGCTGCATCAAATCCAGATAGCTGTCATAGTCATCAAACCCCTCTGCATACTTGCGGTCACGGTACCATGACTGTGAGTCGCCAACATGGGCATTATAATCTATAGCGTTCCAGTAGGGTGGTGATGTTACTGTAAGTGAGACCGAGTCATCATCCACCTGCTCCATTCGCTCACTACTCTGACAAAATAATTGTGCCATACACATTCAACTTGGCATGGTGGTATTTTATTCTATGTTAGATTAGGTCTTTGTGCGTTAACTGCTGGTGGACTGCGCATATCCCGTATTCTTCCGCCGGCGGAACTTCACCACGACCACATACCGGTAGACTTTGTTGGGAGGATGATCTGAATATGGGAGTATGGTGTCTGATTGCCTTAAGTGATCTATATAGTCCATCACATCTTCTATGACCTCGCCTCCTTTGCCCTGGCGGCCAGACTGGCGTTGCCTATGATGGTCTTCCACTCATCGTCACAATGGATTATGACTCCGGCCGCCGGCGTACGCTTGTGCAGGCTAAAATGGTTATAGTATACAAAAAAGCCCATTATCAGGGGTGAGTCTGGATTCGATATATGCTGCCTACTTTGGAATCTGCGGAACGTCCCGTTGA
>VXON01000112.1 GCA_009840065.1 Cenarchaeum sp. SB0662_bin_33
TTTTTTACAGATGTATCCAACCGAGCGCCCAACTTCAAAAAGCAAAACACTTTCGGTTTTGCTCGTATTGTACCTGTCTTTCTGTCTTTGATGCCAATTACCGCCACTTTGTTGGCATCGCCTTGACTGCCAGCCTGTTTCTTGTCTGCATGTTTGTTCTTTTCAATGCCGCCAATATACACCTCATCAATCTCAACGGGGCCTTCCATTTTATCAACACCTGCCAACTCTTTCCATGACTCTCTTAGTCTTTGAACCATGAACCATGCTGAACTCTGGGTTATGCCCAAATCTCTATGTAGTTTCATAGAACTTATACCCTTGACATTGGTCATGAACTGATACGTTGCAATGGCCCACTGTTGATATGTTATTTTGGATTGCTGCATAATCGTTCCTTTTTTTACTGAAAAATGAGATTTACATTTGTAGCAATAATAGGGCATTTTTGGATGGCGTGCAGGAACGGTGTCAGGATTGTTGCATGTTGGGCATTTGCGGCCATCAGGCCATATATTACTTTCAAACCACCTCATGGCAGTTTCATTGTCAGGAAACATTTGTAAAAGTTCTTGTAGAGTTAATCCGTTTCGGTGATTCCTTCCGGGTCCTTGTGTCATGTATTATAGTGAACTACTCGATAGTATATAGTTTACCCATCCATATAATTCCCATTTTTTTACTATGCATTTTTGGTAGCTCCAACATTCAAAATAAGAGCGATTTGAGTTAACTTTGCGTGAGACATCACCAAATGCACAGACGCGCGACCATTTTTGGAGGAAATTCTGGTGATTTAGAAAATACTTTGTCTTTGCGGGAGGAACCTCACTCCCATCCACTCCATGCCGATGGGTCACGATCTTCGGTCTTTGACTTGGCCTTTGGAGCCCGGGACCCGATTGTGGTTATTATAACGGATGTCAATATTATAAAGAAGACAATCTGAAGGTATGCCTCGGCATTCTCCAATCCCATCGTAATGGGGAATGTTGCTAGTACGGCCGCGGCGAGGCCCCGGGGGATCATTATCCTTGTTATGCGCTTGTCCAAACTTGAAAACCTCTTAGTGAGTGTCAGTTTTACAATCACTGACCGTCCATAGTATATGACTATGGTAATCACTATACCAAATATTATGTACTCGATACGTCCAAGCGTGGCCATCAGACCCACAAAGACAAAGAAGAATGATCTCACCAAGAATGTCAGTTGATTGTGTGTGGGATCATCATGATCTATACTCCTGAACGGAATCCGCAACCAGTCTGTAAGTTTCTTGCGGTTCCCCAGCATGAGTCCAAAGACCAGCGCCGTAAGCGCGCCCGACTCTCCAAAGTTTACGGCCAAGAAGAAGAGTACAAAGAGCATTCCCAGTGTCAGCATGTAGACATGCTGTGTGTTGACCATGCGCGTGGTGATGTATAGCCAGGGCACACCCACACCAAAACCCAGTATTATGCCTACGGCTGCGGCGCGGCCCATACTACTCAGCAGCGTATCTGTATTGAGCTGGCCGGTAAGTACTGCCTCCAGCATGACGAATGCCACTATTGTGGCCAGAATATCTGTGAGCGCCGACTCAAAACTCAGTACCGAGCGGGCATCTTTGGATATTCCTATATTCCTTACTAGGCCAAATACTATGGCCGAGCTGCTTCCCCCAACTATACTTCCCAAAAGTATACTCTCCAGCAGCCCCCAACCCAGTATAAAGTGGACTCCCAGAGCAACAATGGCGACCGATACGATGAAACCACCCACCACTAGCGCCGTGGCAAAGTGCGCCGTGGACACGAGCCGCTTTAAATCCAGATGCAGGCCACCATCAAACATTATTATTATCAGCGCCAACGCAGCAAAATATGGAACAATCTCCATGACGACCTCTATCTGAACTATTCCCAGCACGGGCCCCAACACAACCCCTAGCACCATCAAAAACGCCACCTCCGGAATACCGGTCCTCCGAAAGAATGCCTCGCCGGTCACCCCGGCAAATATCACTACTCCAGCTGCCAAAAGTATGATTGGTGCCGACGCTATGGATGAGTCGGCCAGTCCGATATTGCTCACCAGAGTTGTAAACCAGATCTGTATGCTATCAACCCACACACCAAGACCACTGTCGTGCAGCCACTGATTTGCCACACCCTCATCATATATTATCTGAATACCAAGATACTCCTGTATGGTATCGAGTATGGCTAAAAATGGTACCAGCGTCATTATAGACTCAGATATTTACAACTAGTTAAAAACTGTAATTCGTGAATCCCTGTATGTGATGTGCATCTATGGCAGTATATAGCCGGAAGTGAACACTAGTCCATCGTGCAGGGCCAGCCATGCTCTCTTTTTCTCCGTACGATCATCTTCCAAACTTGCCACCTCATATGTCGCCCACATACCTGCATTTGCAGACAACACATCCAAAACCTTACTGACGGGTATTGCTGAGATAATTGTATTCCAATCATGCACATCGGCCAGCTCTATGTTAAAATTATGCGCCAAAATCACACCCGTGACGGGATCCACGACAAAGGTATATGTGGGTGAGGTCCCAGCTCCCAGCAGTGGGCTGCTTGCATAACCGGTCTTTTCGTTTATGTCAAATACAAATTGCGGAGTTGGCCCCTCTGAGACGGCATCCAAACCTATAGATGTGACATTCCCCCCGCCGTTGACATACTCTAGTATGGTATTCTGTACTGTGGCCTGGGCTTGGGCATCAAACACGTAATAACCCGAAGAGAATATGTGGCCATCATGCAACTGCATATATGTATACTTTAGCTGCGGCGTTCCAGTGGGTGGGTGTGTAAATATATACGAGACCCATGCCTCTCCATTGACCTTTAAATCTGAATGTATGTCGTCTAGTGACCTGTCCCCGGTATTTATTATGGCATAAGGTACATGTCCTATGCGATCCGGAATTGCACCATGCGCCACAGTCCTCCATGTGCTGGCGTTAAATACAAACGGGTAGTGGTCATCTATCATAATTGGCGCGTCCGGAGTCACAACATTCACCCAAGCATCATTCTCCATATTTGTATCGTATGCATATATTGAATTCTCCACCACAAACTTGACACCTGATGCTGGAATGTCCAGCGCATAATAACCCGAGCCAAACACCAATCCGTCGTACAGGACCAGCCACGTCCTCTTGCTCTCTTTATCTCCCGTCACCGGATTCGTAAACGTATAGTCTGCCCACATACCTACCTCTGTGTTTAGTATCTCTAAAATCTTGCTTGTGGGCGTAATTGATGTAATTACATCCCAGTCGGATGTGCCAATCAGGTCGGACTCGATACTCTGTATCTCCACCACGCCAGTGGTCGAGTTTACAGCAAAGACATATGTTGATGCGATCTCGGTTGCAGATGTGGTGTTACCAGCCAGCACGGTGCCGTTGGATTTCTGTATCATGGACTCAGAATCACCATACTCTTGGATTTGATCATACACAATACCCTGAACCGTTGCATCCAACATATAATATCCAGAACCAAAGACGAGCCCATCATGCAGCTGTAGATAAGTGTTTTTTAACTGATCCGTTCCTGTGGGTGGGTGGTAGTATATGTGTTTGACCCACGCCTCTCCGGTATCTTCAAGTTCTGCTAGAACATCCTCAACTGACTTTGCGGTGGTGTCCAGTATGGTCTCTGCCCTGCCCACATTGTCGGGACCGGCGCCATCCGCCACCCTAGTCCAAGAGGTCGCATTTACGATAAAGGGGTAGAGTCCATCCACATCTCCTGATATGTCTGGAGTAATAATATCAAAGGCGCCATCCCCATTTGACATGTACATCTCTATAGCATCAGACACCAAGCCCTTGACCTCAAGTTCGGACATAACTTCAGCCGTTGCATCATGTGTGATGGTTCCAAGCAGGGATGCTATTGTCAGTACCACTATTGATACCGGAATGTATGATTTCAATACTCTAACCCTAGATTCATTGTAGACATTATTCACCTAACTTAAATTTTATATATAAAAACGTATTTCCTTGACCAGAAAGTGAAAAAGTGCCAATTGACACCTAGGTGCTAGGAGTGGAAAAATCCTC
>VXON01000086.1 GCA_009840065.1 Cenarchaeum sp. SB0662_bin_33
CAATTTTACTATATAACCAAATGTCATAATTACCAACTAGTACCGGATAGAGAGATGTTACAAAAATAATGGTTTTTTAATAATGGGTGTTTTAAACGATTTTTTGGTATGGAATAGCAATCATTGGTTATTCAAAAAGCAAACAGTTACTAACTTAGTTTTTTGGTTATGTAGTGGCTTGTAATCGGACATCCAAACGCAGTGTATTCTGTCTGGCCACCACGTGTTCGATACAACCATACGAAATTCCAGGTAGCATATAGAATTCTGCATAACACAATAATTTTGTAGTCGCGAATCTCGTTCCTGCGGGAGGAGATGGGGTAGGCCTGCGGTTATGATATAGGCCATATCCGGTCTGAACGTGGCTGCATCGATTGGATCCTATTTATACAGTAATACATCATGATATGTATGGATGATGAGACGCTTGCAATATGCATTAACTGTGGACTCCCAATAGAGGGTTGTGAATGCGTCTGCCCGTATTGTGGAGAGCGTGACAAATGTGAGTGTGCCCTGTTTGACTCCGCAACCGGTGGTGGTTGATATGGCCGATATAACATGGTTAATAGGCGGCCCACAGGGAAGTGGGGTGGAGTCTGCTGCAGTAATATTTGCACAGATGTGCGCAAAAGCTGGATATTTTGTGTTTGGAAAGAGGGAGTTTCACTCCAACATCAAGGGCGAACACAGTTACTTTGCCGTAAGGGTGTCTGATGAAATGATCAGATCCAGCTCCGACAGCGTATCCCTGATGGTCTCGTATGATGCAGAGACCATATTCCGGCACTACTCTACAGTATCAAGTGGTGGAGCCATAATATACGACCTGGATTTGGAACAGGTTAAAACCTCTGATGTAAATACTTTGGACCGTTACTATGTAAAACGATTATGCGCCGATTTGGGTGATGATAATCCCACCGTCGGGGACGTACTGCGCAGGGCCGCAGATGCAGGTGTGCGCATGTATCCGGTCTCATTCAAAAAAATACTCGTAGATATGGCCGATAGTCATGACAATCCCAAGTTAAGGGTCATGAAACGAATGTACAATGTTATTGGTGTCTCGCTAGCAACAGGGCTGATACAGCTTCCCAAGGATCTTCTTATAGGTGCGGTCATGGATATCTTTGCCAAAAAGCGAGTGATTGCTGATTTGAATGCGGATGCGGCTACCTACTCTTATGATTTGGCATCCAACACAATGTCATCATCCCCGTTTATACTGCCCGGTATAGAAAAGACTCCAAATCTAATGCTGATACAGGGACATCTGGGTACATCCCTTGGAAAGCTGGCAGCAGGATGCCGATTCCAGTCATACTATCCCATTACGCCGGCATCTGATGAGAGTGTGTACCTTGAAGCCAATGGCTCATTAAAGAACGAGAAGGGAGAGTCCGACTCCGTACTCGTAGTTCAAACAGAGGATGAGATATCCGCGATTGGAATGATGATCGGTGCCGCTCTTACCGGAGTAAGGTCATCAACATCAACGTCGGGGCCCGGCTTTTCGCTCATGGCAGAGGCCCTAGGCTGGGCGGGTATAAACGAAGTTCCCGTGGTGCTGACTCTATACCAGAGAAGCGGACCATCAACGGGTCTGCCCACCCGTCATGGCCAGGATGATCTATTGTTTGCCGTATTTGCAGGTCATGGGGAATTCCCCCGAATCGTGTATGCATCCGGCGATATTGAGGAGTCATTCTATGATACGTGTGCCTGTTTTAACTATTCAGACATATACCAACTTCCCGTGATACACATGATGGACAAACTCATATCCAGCACTACAATGACCTGTCCCGTATTTGATCCCTCCAAAGTTACGATTGATCGCGGCAAACTACTAAATGATATTGAAGGTGAATACCAACGATTCGAATTGGGCGGGGATGGAATATCGCCAAGATCATACTTGGGTCTCAAGGATGGTGTATTTTGGAATACCGGCGATGAGTCCGACGAGCTAGGGCACATTACCGAAGATTCAGTAGTACGCCAGATGATGATGGACAAGCGCCTAGACCGTCTAGATATGATTCTTGAACAGGTACCGGAAATAGAGCAGGCAGTATCCCATGCCGCAGGCGAGTACACCATAATATCGTGGGGATCTACAAAGGGTGCCATACTTGATG
Organism: Cenarchaeum sp. SB0662_bin_33; assembly: GCA_009840065.1. Taxonomy (GTDB): domain Archaea; phylum Thermoproteota; class Nitrososphaeria; order Nitrososphaerales; family Nitrosopumilaceae; genus VYCS01. The sequence continues at coordinate 2,148 of VXON01000086.1, forward strand.
CCCTAAAGATGCTAAAGAAGGAGGGCATAACCGTGGGTTTTGTACAGATAAAGATGCTACATCCATTCCCTGTAGAGTATGTACGACGATTATTGAGTGGCGCCAGAATAATTATAGATGTAGAGTCCAACAAAACTGCTCAGATGGGCAAACTGTTTGCACAAAGTCTGGACATACCCATAGACCATTATATACTGAAATATACGGGTAGGGCGATGACCTACGATGAAATATATGATTCACTGTTGGATATCATAAATAGTACATCACCTAAAAGGAGGATACTGACGCATGGCGCTTAGGGTAGCAGACTACAAGACTGATGTCCACAATGACTGGTGCCCCGGATGTGGCGACTTTGGCATAGTGAATGCACTACAGATGGCCCTGGCCGAGATGGGAATAGAACGGGATCAGGCTGCAATCTTCTCCGGTGTTGGTTGTTCGGGCAAGACTGTTCACTTTATCAATACGTATGGTGTTCATACACTGCATGGTCGCGTACTGCCATTTGCCCAGGGAGCCAAGGTAGCCAACCCCGATTTGACTGTTGTTGCCGTGGGGGGTGATGGGGATGGTTTGGGAATCGGTGCCGGTCATTTTGTGGCGGCGGGGCGTCGGGATATCGACTTTACATATATTGTGTTTGACAATGGCGTGTACGGTCTGACAAAGGGTCAGGCATCACCCACACTAAAGCTCTGGGAACAGCCAAAATCACTGCCAAAACCCAACATAAATTATAATGTAAATCCCATCGGGCTGGCCATAACATCTGGATATACGTTTGTCGCCCGCGCATACTCATATGACATAAGACACCTGAAAAGCATGATAATGCAGGCCATAGAGCACAAGGGCGTATCGTTTCTGGATGTACTACAGCCATGCCCAACGTATAATGATATCAATACGCGTGACTGGTATGCGGGCCTCGATATGGAGGATCCCGCGGAACGCCACTCTAGAATATACAAGCTTGAGGACACAGGATATGACCCAGTAGTCCATTATGCCAATGAGGCGGAGATAGACGAGAAGCTCTCTCAGGCTCTGATCAGATCACTGGACTGGGGCAACAAGATACCCATTGGAATATTCTATAAAAATGAGACAATATCGACATTCTCTCAGCGAATACAGACCAACATACCAAACTATCCAGAAAATCCCCCATCTCACCAGACAATATCCAAAGACGGGAAACCCACGGCAGACATATCAGAAGCCATACAGTCATTACGAATATCATAAGTTTGTGCTGTATACTTGTTAATATTCAGGATAACATAGTATAATTAATTTTCCATAAAAGAGGGGTTGGTGCGTAATTCTCTACTATCCATCAGGGCCAATCCTGCCAAGTTTTTAGCAGAGACTTGTGCGCAAGTTCCACTGGCAGTATATTACATCACTGATGGGTAGTGCTATGGCATACACCGCCTCCGGCGGGGCCCCATACGAGGGTATCGGTATGCCTAGGCAGTTGGCCCACCGGAACCAGTTGAATACTCCGATGTTCGAAAGTGTTTTGCTTTTTGAATAGCCAATGATTGTTATTCATACCAAAAAATCGTTTAAAACACCCATTATTAAAAACCATTAATTTTTCATTTAGTACACGCGTCAACGTTTTTACGCACGATCAACTTCAAAAGCAAAACACTCTCAACACTTTCCACTTTTACGGATGGATTCCATACTGTCCCGATCAAGTACTCAACTTCAAAAAGCAAAACACTTTCGTTCTTTTCACTTATTTCTACATCTTTTTGGTCTATTATTGTTTTTAATTCTTAAATCTGCTGTTCACATTCAAGCCTTATCTTGATACTTTGATCGTATGAACCAAGCTTTTTTCACAATACGATCAGCCAAAATTGGTATGAACCAAGCTTTTTTCACAATACGATCAGCCAAAATTGAACTCGTAAA
>VXON01000033.1 GCA_009840065.1 Cenarchaeum sp. SB0662_bin_33
ATTTGAATTTAAAGTATAGATTTGTATGAACGTTAATCAATTTCACTATACTGTCACTCCGCGCACATGTTACCTGCACATCTCGCAGCCGGCCAGTACCGTGTTGATGCCTCACTGCTCCCGACTTTACACATATCGCCTGTCCTGTAATGGTTTGACTAAACAATGTGGTCCGGATGGCCCGATACCTGCCAAATTCGGTCATAGTGGCATGATATTCTTGAATCAATAAGATCGAAAAATATTGGATCTATCTACAAACGACTATGCACAACATACCGCTATTTGGGGCATCTGCCAAATACACGAGCCAGACGTACCATATGTGTGGGACGGTGGATGCCGAGTCGCGTATATCACGCGACAAATTTATTTGCATTAATTGTACCAGAGTATTCCACGCGGATGTCAATGCCGCCTAGAATATTCTATATAGGGCGGCAGGGCATGTCATCCTGAGACGGCCGGGGCACAAGGAGGGCTACAAGCCAACACCTTCTATGCTCCACTTAATACAGAAAAGTCGTCAGAAAAGACATGAGTGTGCAGCCGAGGCTGTGTACTTTTGTATATAATTCTCCCCAAGCCGATACGGGCAATATGCCATCATAAGTTATATCCGACATACTCTATATGGTGAAGAATCCAGACTTGAGATATGATAGTGCTATGTTTAGTCCAAACAGTACAAATGTAAATATGTAAATGCCATACATTATCCCAGTGAGTGTCTGCTCGGAGGCTCGGCCTTCAATTATGATTTGGATAAATTTACCACCATCCAGTATGGGTAGGGGCAGCATGTTGATTATGCCAATAAAGAAGGATATCATCCAAAGCCACAGCAGGAACATCGAGAGGTGGTGATTGTCCCATGCGATAAAGTCCAGCACAGGTTTGTAGAGTGCCACATCTCGCATAATTCCAATCAGGCCGCTGCCCGGCTCATCAGGAGACTCCATTATCTCAACCACAAAGTCCAAGGATTGTCCATCCCGGAGTACAGATATGGGTACAACATCTCCGGGCTCCAGATTTAAGGCGGCAAAGTCGATGACGGTGAATGTCCGTACATCATTTACGTGTGTAATGATATCATTGGGCTGGATGCCTGCGGCTTCGGCGCCGAATCCTTCTATTACAGATAACACCAGGACACCGTCAGGTATCTCATAAAACGCACTAAGAAGCGGCTCTGGCATCACCAAGGCAAAGATGGGGTTGGTTAATAGTAAGAGTCCTAGGGCTAGTGCAAATATAACGTTTGATGTGGCGCCCGCACCTATAACCCGCAGGCGGGATATCTTTTTGGCCTTGTTGAACTCATCCTCGTCCGGTTCAACAAAGCCGGCAAACATTGCTATAAAGATGGCAAAACCACCGGTCTTTATTTTTATCTTTTCTAGGGCGGCTACTATGCCATGCGCACCCTCATGCATAACTAGTACTATAGGTATGGAGAGTAAAAAATACATGATGGCATCTATAGAAGTCAGCGTAACTCCGGGTATCAGTACGGTAAGCTCGGCAAAACTTTGGGGTTGAATGAAAAAGTTTGCCACATTATTCAGCAGAAACCAGAAGCCAAACCCCATCATCAGAAAGCCAGCCACCATACTGACATTGGCAAAGACTATTATGCCGCGCCTAGTCCGGCCCAATAGGCGTACCAGAACATCCTGAACGCCCCTGTTTTTATATACAAGGCTGTAGAATTTTAGCTCAACTCCACGGTTCTCCAACTTGAGTGCCTTTGCCGCCCCCAATATGACTACCCAGGCCAACAGTACGTATATGATGGCGTTCTCGGTGATAAAATCTAGTTCCACAATATGTAAATTTTTTAATAAAAGGTCATTTATCAGTTTCCATAAGTTTTTTCATGCATGTTATATGCCGGTCAGCCAAACGTAGTATCTACGCATAAGGAGAGGAGGTCTTTCGCTTGGAATAGTTGGCATGGCCTGACCAAACACCATGATACATGTATTAACGTTGATGGGGCTGCGGCCGAACCGTTCTTCTGATTACAATATATGTGCCGTGGTATCCGAATACAGGAATGGCAGCAAAAGACAAGATTGGTATGTCCATAGTGGTGTCTACATTCTCTGATATGGATACTGCCAAGGACATATCTAGAAATGTGATACAAGAGGAGCTGGCCGCATGTGCCAGTATAATGCAGGTCTCATCCATATACATGTGGAAAAAAAGTATTGAAGACACACCAGAGTTCATGGTATTCTACAAGACTGCCACTGAAAATGTCAATCGACTAACACGATACCTAGAAGAGCACCATCCCTATGACACTCCCGAGATAGTACAGATACCAGTACAGTCAGCAAATAAATCCTACATGCAGTGGTTGTTTGATGTAACGCACTAACTCAGGGAGTATCTTAGTAGCGAGACAACCCCGCCCAGGTTGCTTATGCGCAGCCCCACATCGGTACTAGCATCCACACCATATATGCTCACACCAGACCGCTCGGCATCATTGAGGAGGGATACTACAGAGTCCTCATCTACAGAACCGAATATTGCATCAGAGTATGCCATCGATTTAACGGCTCCCAGTCCGATGGCATCGGCGGTCTCCTTAAAACCGGTAGTAAAGCGGTGGCTGCCTCGTCCCACCAAGGCCATCACCTCATCTAAAATGTTTAGCGCCTGGGCCAGCTGGGATTCGGATATGGTGTTTTTAAAAGACTCCGAGCGTGTGAATAGGTTTATGCCATCGGCGCCTCCGGTATCAATTCCCTCAATTATTATCGTCTTGTTTTTTATATGCGCAGAGAGTTGGTTTTTTGTTTGGCCAGGTCCCAGCAGTATTATCTTATCATCCCTCTGATGTATGGTCCCAATGGCCCGTATTACGTCAGTATAGTATCGTTTTGTGTCAGGCGTGGTGCGGTATTGCTTGCCACCAAACCCGGATCTTATACTGGCCGTGTACTGTATGTGTGTTCCATACAGCCGGGCCACACCACACTCCATTCTATCAATTGCCACCAAGACAAAGCCTTCGCGATTCAGTGATTTCAGCATCGTCCTGTTTGTGGATGTCCATGTCTTCTTTGTTATACGTATAGCATCACCAATACCCACCAATAATGAATGGTTTGTACCATGTGGTATGTGCTCATTATCAGATTCCTGTATGATTCCGTGTATTCGAAGCCGGTCCAACGTATCATCTAGGGACAGCCTGTTCACATGTATGGATAACATAACCCTGATGCGTTCGCCCTTGTCGGGACGGGAGTACTCACGATCTTGTTTTAGTACCCAGTGCGCATGACCGGATACTTTATCCCCTCTGCTTATGATTCGGCGCAGTGTCATTATGTCATCCGAGTCCTGTGGTATAACGGCCACAGAATCCGCATCAATCTTGCGCGTCTTCATGGCTCTGGTCTTTGGCCTGGGCCATCTTCTCCACGTAAGCCTCTACTTGTGGTATGGTAAAGACACCGGACTCGGCTAGGTGTTTGAGGGAGTTGACTGATGCCTCACCGGTAGCCCGGCCAATGGCCTTTTTAGTCTGCCGCCATTTGATGGATGTACTTCCGCTGTTTGAGTTGTATATTACACCCAGAACACCCTGAACGTTTACAAATGTTATTCTTCGTATCTTCTTCAAAGTGACCTTATCTACTGCTTCAACGTATATGATCCCACCCTCTTCCCGTTCAGGAAAGATTTCGGGATCTGTCAAGTATGCGTTGGGTGCAAAGGTACGACAGGTACTAGCAAAGGTAAACTTTCTAAAGCTTTCCAAGGTACATGAAACATCTACTTTAACCATTTCTGTAGAATATTAAGGCGCCATTTATCAAGCTTATTCTACAACGGTTCTGATCATTATAAATAACGGGTTATGTCATAATGTCTAAACGCGGCATAATTATGCTGGTACATAACGGGCGATGATGATACCACCCGCTGATGTGATGATGTGGATCTTGAGTACAGAGCCCAAATACCAATAGTAGTGGTTATGCAGAAACCCCCATTTTGTAGCAAACCGCCGGTTTGTATGCTCAG
>VXON01000168.1 GCA_009840065.1 Cenarchaeum sp. SB0662_bin_33
TGTACCCATAAGCATTCGGTTTTGTTCGGTCTCACTCTAGCGGGGTCCCCACCACATTCTCTTGGATATTTCGATTACGTGTGCGTGTTTGCAACATACCACGGGACAGGAACAGACCCAACCTGATTCTGTCTGTATCACCTCATAGACTTTACTACTTACAGTATAGGTTGTATCATCTATTCTGGTTATATGATTTGATTTACTCGCTATTTGCGCACCCCTTGTGATTCTAGCCGCCTGACCGGGGCTATGATTTTTATCAGGTAATACAACAGTAGGCTCAGAGTGCAATTTGCTCGTCATTGGGATGGTCAAGATCCCTCTGACTTTCTTTTCATCATCACCGTACTTTTGTTGTATTCATGTTATACTTATTTCAGTATAATACTATAATAAATATACCGATTTAAGTATAAAAATTATAATAGTTATACTGATATATGGGTACTAATATACATCATATGTGCGTGTAACTAAAACCGTGAAAGATCGTAAATACCTTACACATAGGAATTTTGTGTCGGGCAAACAATATGATACGTCCTGTGGGCGTGAAGGTACGTTTCCGGCAGAATCAAAATATGCCATGCTGGAACAACAAGCAATACGGGCAAAGATCACAGAACAAAAAACCATATTGCATGACATGACACAGGAATACATCAAAACCCAAACAGACACCGCACTCGAACCCGATAAAATAGTACACGGTGACGCACTAAAGGCGATGCATAAAATGCCAAGTGATAGTGTGCACATGGCTATTACGTCCCCACCCTATAATGTTGGTCTAAAATATACACAACATGCCGATAATATGACGTACAATGAATATCTAGACTGGTTAGAAACAGTATTCCGTGAGTTATACCGCATACTTGTTGATGGTGGCCGCTTTGCCTTAAACATAGCACCCACAGGAATAGCCGATTTCACTCCAACCCACCATGATGTTACAAGCCGTTTACTAGACATGGGATTCAAATTACGCACAGAAATACTATGGTACAAACAAAACATACGTAAGCGGACTGCGTGGGGTTCGTGGCGAAGTCCATCTAATCCCCATATAATGCCGTCATGGGAATATGTCTATGTATTTTCAAAGGGCGACATGCGATTGAAGGGTGATCCCGGCCAAGTAGATATTACCGATAAGGAGTTTAAGTTATTCTCTGATGGGTTCTGGCATATACAACCAGAAACAAAACGCAATGGCCACCCTGCACCATTTCCGGAGGAATTGATATACCGCCTAATCAAATATTACACGTATAGAGATAATGTGGTTCTTGACATGTTTGGTGGTACGGGTACAACTGCCTTAGTCTCCCGTAAGACCGGCCGACAGTTTATCCACATTGATACATCTAAAGAATATTGTAAGGTTGCGCAGACACGAATATCAAGTCTGTATGTGTCTGGTAAATCCCAAACACTCGAAAAGTTTGCCAAGGATGGTTTATTACCTGAAATTATACAAGCGTAAATATTATCTGATGTATCGAAACATGAAGGCAAGAAAGCCGTGATGGTCGCAAACTAGAAGAAAATGTAAAACAGATATTGAATGCGGTGTTAAAAAAAGAGAACATATTGATATGCTCTCTTAGAGAGATAGATACGGCAAGGCCGATTGTAGGTATTGAACATAAAAAAGATATACTCAAGTTTATTCGAGTGCCATTCCCAAATGACGGTGCGCAGGATTATAGATTATATATGCCCGATGCTAATTTGTTTGTGTTATACAAACAAGGTCGGCATGGTAGTAATGTGTACAGGTGGCTTGTGTTGGGCATAGTCAGTTGTAAGACATCATTTCATGCCAGAGAAACCGAATCAACGTTTTGGGCATTGGTGCTGAAAAGTTATCCAATGCGCGTGGTAATGGCCACAGAGGATAAAAATCGTTACAAAACAAGGACAGAATTAGGCACGTGTGAAAAACCCACTGCGGCACGGCATCGACTTGAAGCATTTATGGATAGGGTGTACATAATCAAAAAATATGGAAATGGTCATAATATGATGGCCGACATAAGTAAATTCCATGATGTATTCGAAACAATGCAAAGTAGGGGATACCGTAGTCAGAACACACAAATTTTCGATGAATGGCACACACCTACACACGCAGGATATTGTAACAAAATAAAACCATTCGATGATCTCATTTCAGATATAATGTTGTGGAAATTGGAACGCACACAATAAACCAGACCAGTCAACCATGTTCCTAATTTGCCACTATATGTTATGTCCCGTTGATTTCCCAGAACCTCTTAACAATTCCTAATATAGACTGTCATCCCTAGGATTTGGTAGTTCCTCCACACACTTCAACGATTTTGGCGCTCATACACCGCGGCTAGTGCATGTCCCATAACCAGCGCCTGTATTGTTGCTCGGCCACATGCAAGTGTTGATGCAGCCGCTATTGCGAACTCGGCAGGTGGTGCTTGTAAGGTGTAAAATGTAACAAAACATAATAGAATCAGTATCAATGTCGAAAATACATACCACAATACATTAATGTTAAATTCATCCTGCCAATCCAACCCAAATACTACCGGAAATGCGGAGCCGGTAACGCGGGATGTAAAGTATGCCTTATTCCACCATAGAAATGTGTAGAGCGCCCCGGCCAGTATAATTAATGGTACATCTCCCAAGATGAATGGGCCGGTGATGAGAGTGCATGTTATTGTAATTAGCGCGACTAAATCAATAATGCCGAACAGCCGAACCAAATTTGATGTGCGCATGAACAATCTCATGGCATCCCACGCCCACCAAATACTTCTTTTATGATTATCACGACTGCCCAACTCACGGCAGTAATTATTACGTATATTTCCTCCTCTGTAAACGCGTCCTGTATATCATCAAGTGCACTCCGTACGACTGCATCCAAATGATTGTATTGGTCTTTAACTAACTCATATGATTCAGAAAGTAATTGCTGTGTATCTGACACCAACCCAGATGCCCTTTCCCTGACATCGTTTTTAAGCTCTATACTACCGCGACGTAGTGTCCCAGCAAACTCATGTAGGCGTCTCTACAAATCCACTGCATCCATATAGACACATGACAGGCGTGATTTAAAAATCTGATACTAATCCGAGGTTGGAAAGTTTGTGACCTGAAGTGGGGCTGGTAAGAAATGCTGACCTGACCCCAGTTTCCACTCCGGACCTATATTTCCAGTCCGCTATCTCGACCTATATTTCCAGTCTAGGCGTGGGCTGTAACATTAGCAACGACAGATAGCGCTAGGTCGCGTACATCGGGACGCACATTGCCGACAAACTCTCTGGCATAATAAAATAAATAAAAGATGTTAGGCGCGCGACTTCGTAGCTGCCTGTATCAAAGTCTTCCACTTGTCCGTACCTTGTACGTGTATGCCGGCAGCCTCGGCAGGAGTCTGACCATACGGCAATCCTAGATGCGACCTCACAAAGTTGTGGTACAACTGTGTGCCAGTTATGATACCGGAATCTTCACGTTTTATACCCCGTGTCACCTTCTCCCTATGCCGTATGGTGTTACCATTGAACGACTCCATCTTGTTGTTGTGGTGGATGCCGTCAAACGCAACCTCGTTGATATGCCTGGTATCCTTGTGTAGAGGGTTTTTTGCCTTGTATTGGGACTTCCACGCATGATGAAAGTTGGATGCGCCATCAGATATGAGAGTGGCAGGAACCTTCCCAGCCACATCCTTTGCCTTCATAAACATGGGTGCGACATCATCATTGCCTTTATGAGTGGCGACCATCTGCGCAATCCAGTATCTGGTATCAGAGTCCAGCATTGCAAACAAGTATCGCTTCTTGCCCTTTATTTTGAGATGTATCTCATCAGTGCGCCACTCCTCGCCAACTTGCGGGCAAACCGTCTCTACATACTCCTCCATCAGTCTGCCATAGGAGGAACCCCAATTCTGTATAGTTATAGCGGCGTGCATAAGTTTCTGTAGTTTAATTTTCGCACATAAGGCGATTTT
>VXON01000017.1 GCA_009840065.1 Cenarchaeum sp. SB0662_bin_33
GATAACCCGTCCCTCGATGGGGCCATCACACATTCACTTTTTGAACTACTGATATAGCCAACCTACGTCGCGACATCGCTAACACTAGGGCGCTATTACGTTCCCGTTAGAGAATCAATATCCTCTCTAATGTTTTGTATTTTGTCCTGTATGGACTCAACTATACGATCATGATTCTTAAGATTCTCAGCGGCCTCATGTACGGCGTACATCGCATCTTCCATCTCGTCCTTCAATACTTCACGCTCGGCCTCAGCCTGACGAAGTTCCTCATATTCGGCCTCTAGTTGATCATAAAGCCTCTTAAGCATATCGCTCATGATATGTAATGTGTAAGCAGTCGTTAATAGGTTACAGTTGACTATGGTTAGGCACATAGATAATCCGGTTCCTCCTGTATATACTAGTCAAACTTCTGTGCTATTTGGTCTCACTTGACATCAATTATGCTATCTGCTTGGATGCTGACAAGAAACACTGACCTGCACAAAACTGTCAAAATGCTGACCCAGAGTGAAAGTGAGTCGCTCATCTGTTGAGTGTTGGGGGTAAGTGAAGCCCCGCACCAAGCAGGTGTAATCGAAAAAGATCTATAGGGGTAGATCCCTCCATACCTACATGGCTTGTGGCAAGACGCAAAAACAAAAAGAATCCGGTCCCCTGTTGCTCCTGCTGGCATTGTTTGCCGATATGGTGGCTACAGCCGAGTTGTTCAGGACGGTCCGGTGGGCCAACGGCCTGTTCTGCCCGCGTTGCGGCGGGGTTGATATCGTCCGGTACTGCCGATACCAGGGACACATCCGGAGGTACACGTGCAAGGGCTGCCGCCAGACCTTCAACGACAAGACCGGGACTATTCTTCACTACCTGCACGTCCGGATGGGAGACTGGATGCTGGCGATCTGGATGTTCCTGTGCGGGCCGCCCAACGGGATATCGATAAACTACATTGCAACTTCGATAGGCAACGCCTACGGGGCCGTCTACTAAATGTACCGCGACATCATGCGGAAGGTGGGCGGGCTGCCGGAGGGCAGGCTGTCCGGGACGGGAGAGACCGATGAGGGATACATCAGGGCCGGCTCCAAGGGGGTGTCACTGGGCAGCAACGGCGAGAACCGGACTGTCCCCAGCCGCCGCCGGCTGCCCCGCGGTCCGGGCAGGGGCACCTTCAAGAAGAATGTACCGATGGTCACCATCTACCATCAGCGGGCCACAGGAGACGAGCCGGATGTGACAATCTTCAAGGTTCCCCGCGGTAACGGCAGGACGCTGGCCGAAATGGTGGCCGGAAAGTTCGAGCCGGGCTCAACGGTAATAACCGACGAGCATCCCGCCTGCAAGAGCCTTGGAGAGATGGGATACGGTCACCTGACCATCAACCACAGCGAGGGCGAGTACGTATCAGGCAAGCACAACGATATTCATACAAACAACTGCGAGTGCCGGATAGGCCTGCTGTATATGGTGGCTGAAAAAACACCGCGGCGTGAGCAAATGGCATCTGGAACTGTACGTCAAGTCTTTCCAGTTCGTCCACAACCACAGGCACTATGGCATCAATGGCAGGTTCGTGGCTGCGCTGGCCGCCATCCTTGACCAATATCCTGGAATGCAAGTCTGACCAAGATGCTTTTTGCGCCGTAATTATTTTCCGCAGAATCCGTCCCGCAGGCGCGTGTTATCTGGCCGATTCATGCTTTTTCTGCACTAAACGCCAACTCCGAGCCCCATGGGCGTAATTGCCACCCCCAACATTATATAGATGAGCGACCCGAATTTACTCGCTTTCACTCCATATCTACAATCTTCCAACCTATCTGAGGTCAGTGTTTCTCCCCAGTCCCTGTAGGTTTCTGGCCTGGAGTATTTCCCTTTTATGTCACCGATACGCCATGGCAGGCGCAGGGTAGGTAGGGCGCATGTGCTATGATGCGTATCAGACCATACAGTACCGTCACTTCTGCCGTCCTAATAGACGCGATCCGCAATTAGAAATTAAGCGCACATCCCAGCAAATTGCGCCCCCGTGCTAGGCCGTCATGTCGCCATCCGCTCCCACAACCGTAGCATGTTCACCAACCCGCATACGATGTTGTTGATCACGTCGTATTTGCGGCGCGGATTCCTGTACCTGTCGCCCATCACCCGGAATGTCTTGATTCGGCGTATCGCGTGCTACACGCGGATTCGTATCCTCAAGAGCGCCCTGTTGGTTGGCAGTAAAGCATGTAGCCGCACCGCATGAGGGGCTCTGCATACATAGGTGACCTCATACCATTTCCATCTACTGTTTCGGCTATTCGGTTTATAACCCCAAGACACACACCATATCCCAATGACAAAAAGACTCATTATCATGGCACTGACATCAATTGCTGCCGTGGCGGTTCTAGTGGCCGTCAGTCCTACATCATGGAATGGCGCAGACCAAGCCACACTTCAGGACGTGCCAGAAGAACCCGAGAACCCCGGTGACACGTTCATTCTCCCGCCTGCCGTAGGAACGGATGCGCATGACGAATGGATAAAGTGGTATAGGAACGCCGAGTTTGACGGGTTGGACTCGTACACGCGGGATATAGTTCTCGCGCTACACGACTTTGAGGTGGCATTCCATCCGGATTTGAACCATGACGCATCAACGGAGGCGGCCGCGCTGCTGGCCCAGAGGGACCGGCTTGATGGCGCATACACCCCGACTACAAATGAACGCCTCCTACACGACTGGCTCATAGAGCAGTACCCCACGCCAAGCACCATACAGGACATAGACGACAAGCTACTTGACATAGTACATACGGAGGACAACCTGCACCATGTCAAATACGTCTATAACAAGCTGAACGAGGGGGCGAACATTGGGTACGTACCAAAAGACCTTCGAGATTCAGACTGGGAGTATTGGCATTGGGAGATGCATATAGCCGCATGCGACATTCTTTGGGAGGACTGCGACCCCGTACAACTGCGCGAGGATTTAGCAAACAACCGTGAGCTGACCGCCGAAGAGATAGAGGCGATAGAAGAGTAGCAGAATAGCATACGAGACGGAACCGTGGTCACGGTGGAACACGACTATGCCCCACTCCCCACGGCTGATGCAGCAGGAGTGAGGGTGGCCCCCAAACACAACTACGCATACCTGAATGTGTGGGCGGACACATGCTCGCACGAAGATACGCTTGGCTGCCAGTTCGACGACCATGACGACGGCGTGGGATGGAACCGCGTGTCCGAATCCTCCACAAACCACCGAGACAGCCGGGGAGACTCGCCGCACACCAGCGACGATATACACTTCATGGCTTCGGTATCTGCATCCTATACAATCGGTGTCCTCAGCCAGTACGCGTACGTGACCGGCCAGTTCTTCCTACCAGATGACACTACCCCCGTACCAAAATATGGACTGGTTGGAGCGGCCGTCAAGGACGATTGGGACCCGAGCGGTTATCACACATTCGGCGCCTCTGGGCGTACCAACGCCGCCAACACCTACATAGACTAAGATACATCCACACATTTTTTGATTCTGTTGCGATCCTCAAGCTGGGAATCAAGCTCAATACACTAGGCCAAGTTAGGGAGCTGCGACAGCGTTTCATAATCGCTCATATTCCGAATCTTGGGGATAGGTACAGGCACATCCACCGGCTCGCATTAAAAAACATTGCATCATACATTCTGCAAAAATCCGGCACACTGGCACGGGCAGCCCGTCAATGGGCTACGAGCCGCTTCGGACGGCTGCTGCTGCCACATGATCCCATGCCAGAGTGTGCCAGAATACGTACATTCTGCCCGCCCATACTATGATGGGGCCCGCACCAGCGTCTCCAGGTCGGCGTCTTCGCCTGCCTGCCGCCCCGAGTACTGGCCCAGGATGGTTGCCAGCGTCACCACAAACCTCTCATACATGTCATAATGACGGTGGTTATGCACAAACTGGAATGACTTGACGTACAAGATCAAATATAGCGGCGTGCATAAGTTTATGCAGTACTAAAATC
>VXON01000163.1 GCA_009840065.1 Cenarchaeum sp. SB0662_bin_33
TTTGGCATGCTCACATATGCCACCTACTCTGTGAGGGGGGTTGAGTATGTACCATGCTGACCTGGCAGGCTCAAATATTTGTTTTTTAGAACATTCAGACATTTTATGCCTGACATCATACGAAAGGACTACAATTATTGACATAAAATATTATAGTGATTACGCACAAACTCATGCATGATGCGCATTGCAAAGGCACTTGTCTTGGTGGTTGTTGGCCTGATTGCAATAGTTGTAGGCGCCTTTATGCTGCGTGGAAATATGCATATGTGGGATCGGCGCCGTAGTACAACCGATAGAAAGAAATAACTCTACTCTGTGTCTGCGCATAATGCGCCGAGTCCATATAGTGATGATGGCTTTGATATGCAGCTGGCAGCATAAAGAATGGTTTCCACAGAACCATGTTTAGTGGGTATAAATGTGGGAACTGTGTGATGTGTGGGCTGCATATTTGATGAATTTTTAAGTATTTTGTTGTACAGAAATTATTATCATGAAAGATATAGAGTTTAGCTGCATGCACTGTGGTGTGTCGTTTGGCAGGGATGTGATGGCTCTGGCCAGACACATTGGGGAGAAGCATGACGCGTTGCATCATAAGCTTCAATAGTGGTAACCCTATACCGTACATCGTGAATAAGAATAAACAGATAGTAATATGGGTGGCGATTATAGGTGGGGGCCTAGCGTATTATTTTGCATACGGCCATATAGCTGATATGATGAGGTGATTGCATGGTTGTAATATCTGATGAGATTGCAGAGTTTGTACGGAATGAGCGGCTAGGCTATGTCGCTACGGTAACTTCGGACTGCAAACCTAATGTCTCCCCCAAGGCGAGTATCATACGACATGGATCTGAAAGTCTGGCGTTTGCCGATATACGCTCGCCTGATACGGTAGAAAATTTAGAATCTAATGATGCCGTTGAGGTGAGTGTAATAAACCCGGTCATACGACGCGGATACCTGTTTGTTGGGCGCGGTCATGTTCATCGGAATGGCACACTCTTTGATGATTTAATAAAAAAGTTTAGAGAGATGGGAATACAAAGTCCCATTAATACGGTAGTGGTAATCCACGTCTCAGATGTACGGGAGACCAAATCCCCATTGTATGATTTGGGGTATACCGAGGAACAGGTAAGGAATTTCTTTAAAAAATAAAATATCAAAAGAATTAACTAACAGTCTTTTACACTAAATATGATGCCATTAAGAAAGAAGGGAAAACACCAACGATGGGCGGATCAACGGGCCACCCGGCGACGCACAAAGAAGGCAAAGTCCGGAAAACCAAAATAACTCAAGATTTTTTATACTCTATTTTATACTAGCCACTATTGGATCCACTATACAAAATCAAAAATGCCCGACTGAATGGCCATCTGCCTGATAACATATGTGCCAAGATAGTGGAACGCTTCTCTATTGCTGTAGATGGTATAAACCGAATTGAACGTGCATCCGGCCTCCACTTTCCCACAGCATACGTGGAACCCTCCGCAATAATCTCTCCCGCCTCCCAGTTCGGTTATGGTGTACTGTTTGCCAGAACGATACCATTATTTGATACCAATCAGTTTGGGGTTGTAATCCAGGTATCTGCTCCGTTACTTGCGTATGGTCTCAAGGGTACAATTCATGCCATACTAGCGCATGAATTTTTACACTATCTGGAATTGATGCATCGAATACACCGTGGCGAGATCCTTTCTGATGAAATAACCGGCAATCTGTTTGAAGGGGCGTATCTGGACCAAACCCGCATACTGGAACCTGCTGCTGTCTTTAGTGATCGCACATTAATCAATCATATTAAAAAGAGGTTTGCCACCAGTTTTCAGGAACCCAGGCTGGAGAAGAAGGTGGTGGATTTATGGATAAATGCAGGCCTACCAAAGACCGTCATACATCTTGACAATAATCGTGTAAACATATCTGCCGAACTACTCACAAAGATTCGTCTGCCCCCCGACATGGCCGATGCGCTAGGCACAATGGGCGCAAAGAGTAAAAAAATCAGGACGCGATTCAAGATATACTGATTAATGGGATTGGCAGGACTTGAACCTGCGACCCCTGGTACCCAAAACCAGAATCATACCAAGCTAGACTACAATCCCGTGGTATCTTCTGTAGAGTGTGGCAATTTTTATGTTTGTCCAAAATGACTCTGTATTGCAATGATGAAGATGCTGTCTATAGGAGGATTTGATCCATCATGCGCGTCGGGAGTGCAGAGGGACATGAGGGTCGCCAGCTCCCTCGGCTTATATCCTCTCAGTGTCACAACGGCAATAACTACACAGAACACATCAGAATTTGGCAGCGTACATCCACTATCTGTTGATGTAATATCATCGCAGCTGGATGCAGTTCTGTCTGACTTTGAGGTGGATGCAATAAAGGTTGGAATGCTGTACAGTGCTAATATTATGCATGCAATACAGGGCACATTGAAGAATGCATCCGTTCCCATAATCCTGGACCCGGTTGTACAGTCAACTACCGGCGGGTCCCTGATACAGAATAGTGCCAAAGAGACACTGCTTGATGCTGTACTCCCACACTCTTTTGTTGTAACACCGAATCTCGCGGAGGCCAGGTATCTAACTGGTATAAAGGATGATGGATTGGTAGGCGCGCGCAAAGCTGCCATTTTGCTTTATCGGCGCGGGGCTGATAATGTAATTATTACAGGTATCAAGGACGATAACAACCAGATTGTGGACGTGTTATATGATGGCAGTTTTCATTATGTGCGGGGGGAACGTCTGGCCGGGGAGAATCGGGGCGGCGGGTGTACCTACTCTGCCATATTGGCATGCCTTGTTACGTCAAACAGTGTTGCAGCTGCCGCAGAACAGGCCCATCGCATGACCCATGATGCATTGCATACAACAATAAAAATAGGCAAGACCACGCCCATATCCTCGGAGCTGCCCTCCTCGAAGTTGGCATCTGCAATTGGTAGTGTGGTGTCCCTACCCCATATGTACAGGCTGATACCCCAGTGCCAGACCAACTTTGTCCATGCACCTGAAGGCGCCACACGGCCTGATGAGGTACTTGGTGTTCGGGGTAGATTGGTGCGTGTGGGCAGACAGGTGATCCTGACCGGCGTAATATCCTTGGGCGGTTCCAAGCATGTGGCTTCTGCAGTATGTGCAATGCGGGGACGGTTCCCTGATATGCGGTCTGCCATAAATATAAGATACTCACAGGAGATGCTCTCACGACTTGTGCGGGCCGGCTTTACCATTGTATATTATGACCGTGAATCCGAGCCCCAGTATATAAAAGAGTCTGGTTCATCTATACTATGGGGAATAAGTCGTGCAGTGGAGCAGTGTGAGGAGCCTCCGGATGCCATATGTCACCGGGGTGACTTTGGCAAGGAGCCCATGATAATACTGTTTGGTGTAACACCTAGTGATGTTGCATCAAAGATACGCAAACTGATTCCTCCTACAAAGTTGGGTGATGACCCAAATTCTCACTAAAGTAACTCATTTTGGAGGCCAAGATGAATTAATAGTGGGTGGTGCGTAAATGTGATATTATACACCGGCAGCCTGAACAACGTTGGTTCTTTTAGTATCGGATTGAAGAATGTTATCTATTTATTTATAGTACCATACTATACGATCCAAATATTTATAGCACGATCTTAATATTATCTTTATAATGAGTAAACACAAGAGACGGGAAGTATATTATGAGGCAGCTAGGGAGACCGAGGTACCTCATATACAAAAGACGCTGATATATGAGAACCCGGCCCCGCATAGCGTGTCAAAAACCCGCAGCATAAATTCCATCCACTCCAAGAAAAAACTGACCTCTGGATGTTGGCCGACAAGCAGACATACCACCAAACTGAACCTGATGTGAGTACACCCTAGAGTCACGAGCCCACCTTAGACCATAGCACGCTGGCCAGACACATATAGACTATCC
>VXON01000076.1 GCA_009840065.1 Cenarchaeum sp. SB0662_bin_33
AAAAACCTGGTACATAACCCAAAAATGTCCCACAGCAAACTCACTAACGGTTATTGCCCAATTATTTACTTCAAAAACCCCACCCCCCCCACAAACCCCCCCCCCCCCATTTTAAGTTATGTATGAAATTTTGACCGCACCTAAATAGTGTGGGGTCCCATACAAACTCAGGTGATGGGACCACCCTAACCTACTCTGTCTTCATGTGGCAAGTCGCGCCGTAGGGAACCATCCAAAGCAATTTACTAGATACTGAAGTTACCCATTGATTAGATCCGTGCCAGATAGTCATCATCCAACTTTGGATGGGGAACCCTCATTTTGTTACGGTCCATCTTTTGTCTAGCGCATCCCCGGATTTCTGGGTGCAGTACTTGCCGTATCTCTCAGTGGTCTGTCGCATGTGGGGCAGCACAGGATATCTTCGGTCTGTTGTGTTGTGTAAAATTTGCATGGGTCAGAATTGTTGGGTCTGTCCGTATTATGTCGGTGTGGGCAATCCTAGTATTGACATATTCTATGGATTTAGGATTCCCTGTTTTGTACATGGGATTTCGTCTGTGCAGCATCCCCCAACTCCGTTATCCGTTCCTTCAACAATCCTATCAGCTCATCCTGTTTGCTTATTATGTTATCCTGCATTGCAATCAAATCATCAACCCTTGCGATTTCTCTCTCCTGGGCATTGAATTTTTTGTTTAAAAGCTCTGCAATTCCATCGATGCCACGATTTGACCAGTTTATATCTCCAAATTCAACTCTGTGAGTCATAATTTTGTAGGGAGATCTTTAGTATATAAATAGTTACTAGTTGTACGGGATTTTTTAGTTACGCAGAGACTTGGGCGCATCATCACAGAGGAATGACCGGCATAACATGCAACATATGCATACTGTAAAGTGATACATAAAATCTCACCATTACTACAAGTTTGCGTCCCACATCACACGCCTAGTATATCCAGATAATCGAATCCTTGATTATATAGGCATGTCATGGGCATCGTACCCAGTCACCTTTCAGCTCTGTCGCTCTGCATTGGACAAAGTCAAAATCAACATGACCGCCGTCTAGCAGAGCAGACTGTAGGTGTATATCTTTACACCAGACCTGGGCGTGTACGGGCGCGTCCATCTGACCTCTGTCTATATGAACATGCACTATACTATCTGGGAGACAGGCATTCTGTACAATGTTGGTGGCATTATGGTATGCTGCATCATATGAGGGTGGTACGTCAATCAGGGCCAACCTGTATAGTTTATCATCTATCTCAAGTGTATCAACATTTACTATGCGCGTCAGCTTGCCCCTAAAGGTATTCCAGTGGAGATCATCAAGCCAGTGATAGGTGCCGCCAAGGACAGCATCATAAAAGAGAGCAACCTCCGCTATCTGGGCTGTCTCGCCATGCGCTATGCCCCAGACAACTATGCTGTAAACACCAGACCCATGCCTGTGTATTATACTGGATATGTCAGCCTCCACCTCAAAGAGGTCACCGGATGTATACATTACATCCGCATCGGTCCATGGATTTGTTGCAGGCGCCGCATACGAGATATTGTCGACGGCCTCCAGAAAGAGCTGATATGCGTCACTAGGCGAGGTGGGAGCAGGGGCAAGGGCGGGTATGTCATAGGGGTCCGGACACCTATCGCCCCCGCCAGTGGTGGTAAATATATCGGTCGTATAGTAGTAACCGGCATCCAAGGGCGGACGCAGTGCCGTAACAATCTCTCCAAAATTATAGCAGAATGTTCTGCTTGTCTGTCCCAGTGTCAGAACATGGGGGGTTGGATCATAGTATATCTGAACCTGTAGATTATTGGGTTTTAGTGCCGCACTGTTTACTGCACTGCCCGACATTGTGAGTACACCATTGCGGATGTCAGGATATTCTATGAATCGCACATAATTGGACTCAAAGTGCTGCACCACCTTGATATTATACGAGTCCCAGGCTAGGCCTATGTTTACGGCATAGTTGTGTGGATTTAGTATATTAGCCCTATGACCCGGACTGTTCATGAATCCCTCCATCGTCTCTTCCAGCTCTTCAGGTAATGGTCCTTTGGGAAGGTAACCATGTGATTCTTCAATGCAGAACTCCAGTCCCGATACATTCTCTCCATTTGGATGGTATCCACCGGCCAGCGAATACCGCATGTATGGTTTGAGGCCGTTTATGCCCCAGTGGCCGGCAAAGCAGTTCTGGAGCATCGAATCAGCGTGTCTTTGTGCCGCAGTGTTGTATCCCAGCACGACCGGATCCAGCCCCGCCCTGCTCCTCTCCATATTAATCAGGTCCAGCATGTACAGTCTCATCTCATTATATACACCCGGCACAGACTTGGATTTTCCCACTTGGTTGTATTTGTCATCTATTTTGTCTGTGGCATATGCATATACACCCAAGATACCAAGTACGTCATATGATGCAATGGCCTGTAACAGGGCAGTTCCACTATATACAATGTCTGGTTTCAGGGATACCATATAGCCAGCATGCGCACCATTAAGGAGAGAGTCGTTCTGTATCGATATGCTCAATAGTATTATGGTAACTCCAACCATACATGCAAGTATGCAGATTGTTCTGTTCTGTCTCATATTATATGAGGTGCAGGTGTCATGCCCATCAATGTATTGGTGTTCCAACGTCTCTGTAAGGGTTACATAACTATATGAGTATTATACAAATAGGGTTCTCTTGCAAAAATGGGCCGGCCTATCCAAATGTCCCAGAATAGCCTATTTTTTACCGGGGCCGACAACTACCTGACCGTCTTTGATTTTGAACGTCAGGTATTTGGGATTTCCAAATAATTCTAGTATGGGTTTTGGAATGTAACTGTAGTTTGTCCTTGATGCAGTATTCTTGATAACAGATACCGTAAACTCCGTTGCATTCTTTGGCCACGTTGTCATCAGTTTGTTATACAAATTATGCCCATATACAAATATTGTTACTACCAATTGGTGATAGTAAAAAAATCAACATCCCACAGGAATGCAATACATATTCAAATGAAAAAGCCCAGCCGGTATGTCTTTCTAACAACAGGTTTGCCGTTCCATCACAATCACAGAAGGGTGTGTGTTATGAGGTAATCTTTCTTGATGGCTGGAGATGCACCTGCCCGCATCATGTCAAGAGGTATGTGGATTGTAAGCATATCACTGCCGTACAAAAAATGGTAATTGACACACGTAAACTAGAACCAATCCAGTTTGAAAAAACAAAGCCAGAACCCACATGCAGCAATAACGAGTGCAGATCAACGGACTGTAGATACTATGATGAATATAAAAGAAAGGATGGTGCCACCAAGGGCCGCACAAAGACTGCGCGTGGATTCAACTCCGTTGATCCACCACTACTGTGACTGTTTATCACATATTACAACTTTTTGCGCCCGCATTTGGGCCTAAACAAGAAAACCCCTGCTGAAAAAATCGAGATACGTATAACCGGGCATGATAAATGGGCTACCCTTCTGACATTCTGTGCCACATATTGTCACACATGATCGTTTGATGGCTAGCAGTATATTACGATATTTCGCTTACTGTTTGGAGTTACATCACACATACTTGGCAGATCATACCTTTCTCCAAAAAAGAAAGTGTTTTGCTTTTTGAAGTTGATCGTGCGTAAAAATGGTGATGCATGCGCTAAATAAAAAGTCAGGGGTTTTTACTATCAGTAATGGGCATTTTAAACAATTCTTTGACATTAAATAGCAATCATTGGTTGTTTATGGTATTTCAAAAAGTAAAACACTTTCCCAAAAAACTGTTTTTTACGTATGCATGCCATACTGAACTGACAAGTACCATCACACAGTATGTCCGGCATCAACCATATACC
>VXON01000204.1 GCA_009840065.1 Cenarchaeum sp. SB0662_bin_33
TTACCCGTACACTACCAGTTCTAGTATAGTTGGGTGGAAAGGCCGACTGCACAATCAGGTAGCTGTATGGCATGCGGAAGGACGAGCGCCCATATAACCAAAAGAAATGGAAGAAGCGCGGCTGGTGTAGACTGTGATGGTTGGTCGAAATTGTAATCTCTGCCTTCAAGCGGGTCTTTGGTGAGTCGGTGTGCGCCCACACCTCTGTACGGCACACACTGAGACTGCCACCAAGATTGCCGCGTATAACCACAACTTGGAGATTGGCGATGAGGCAATGCAAAAAACCAACGATACTGATGCTGACCATGTGGAGCTGACAAGTATGAAAAGCGCTACAAATGCGGATTACCACATGAGTGGCCACCCCACACATAAAAGTAGCCGGAACACCTGCCGCAACCATCATAATATACCGCCTTTAGGCACGATTACAAAAGGGCGCCATCATTATCGCAGTGTTACTCAATCAAGCCTGGCCCTTCGGAGATACACACTCCCAGATTTCCTCAAAATGCAGCACACACCAATTAATTTTGCTGGTGTGGCATTGAATTATTACACACACTACGCAATAGAAAAGTCATTTACGATCGTATTGTCGTTTAGATAAAAAAATACAGTGCGCCGTCACTGCTCCAATATACTGACGCGCCTCTCTAGCTCGCCAATATCCTGCCGCAGGGACGAATCACCGCAGTTGAACCCGTTGTGGCCATGGGCGCATGTCTCAGAGTATCTAGGCGCTGTGGGGGTTATGATGTTCTCTCCTGACACTTCAGTGACCATTCCTGTCAGGGCGACAGCGACTACGGCAGAGATTGCCAGCGCTGCAGCCACTGCAACTTGGTGTACCATGTGTATGATAGTACATGGTAGTATATATAATTTTAGAAATAGTATACTATTTCTAATAAAAATTATTTAAAGGGCTAATTACATGTATGATGTATGAACTCGTTTGATGCAATGGTGGCAAGAGGCGTACGGGTATGTCTGGAGAAGGATTTGGGCTACAAGACATACGAGAGGGTGGTGGGAGAGGTGGATAAGATGTATGGTATTAGTATGTTAGAGGCGGTGGCGGACTTTGGTAAGATTGATATGGTCTTGCGCCGCCTGTTTGGTCGTCACGTATCAGTTCTTGAAGCAAGGATCTTTGAGCGAGTGCTAACCGCCACACATGGTACGGATGCGGAAGCAGCGGTGTCCATAATCGAGCCGACTGTAATCTCTGGCCTGCTTGGGGCGTACGGAGATGTGGCAAAAAAATCCATACTAGATACAGTGGTGTCCAGCGCCCTAAGTATACCTGATATTGTAATGCGTCTTGACACTCCAAAGGCATCTACGTATATCAGAGTGCGACAGATGATACAAGATGGGCTGTTACGGCATGCCGGATACTCCAATGCTAATGACGGTCGCCGGGTGAACACGTACCGTACCACGATGACAGGCTTGCTGTTTGAGAGTGCCGGTGACACAGTACGAGTTGATGCGCGCCTACCAATGGAAGTAGCGCAGTACAGCTATGCGTTCAACTCGGTAGCTACATGACTCTAAGCACCCCATCCGTATCGTCGGTCCGCCTACAATACTGTCTGGTCTTGTGTGTAATAGCGGCCATCGCTATAATGATACAGGTCAGTCCCATTGTGTATGATGCCGGGCAATATATGGCAATCCGCACCGCCATAATGGCCATGCCGCTGGCGGTTACGGCATGTTGTGTGCTGGTTTATGTGCGGTATGGGGGGTCCCGCATCTTCAGCAGATCATTTTTGATGCTTGGGATCGGAAATTTTGTAGTATTTGTGGGAGAGGCTCTATACTACTTTTATCTGGATCCGACTGGGGTTGTGGATGTCTGGAGTGAGGTGGCCGAGGCTCTGTTCTTTGCATCATATCTGTTCTTTATTGCACACATAACCATCAATGTATGGTATTTTAGTGGACACGTGTGGTCCGGATTGCTGCGGACGACGACGATCTCGATTCTGTTTGCGATTGGATTCTCTGTGTGGGTGGGTGCTGATGATGTGGGGCTGTGGTCGCTAGCATCGGTGGCCGGCTCTGTGACGCTGGGTATTTGGGTGGCGTTTGCATTTGGTGTATTCCGGCAAACTATGCTATCTGCCCCCTGGGCGCTGCTTGCATTAGGAATATTGTTGGGATCTGTAGGAGATGTTGTGTATAGACATGCTTACATGCTGGGGTTGTATGATTTTGAGAGCATGTCAACTCCACTATGGCTCACCTCAAACATGGTGGTCATATATGGCTTGTATAGACACTGCCGCTCAATATGATCTGCTTGCCTCAAACCGATATGCTTGAAGGTAAGAGGTCAACCCCCCCACATGAATGACAGTCTTCGCGTGATTAAGCAGTGATGGTCCTGTGTATATTCCGTAGATAATATCCATATCCACCCGGCATCATGCCCTTTCTAGATGTAAAGACTTCTCACTGTCTAGTATAATTTGGCTAACTGGTGGTCTGAGCATACAAACCGGTGGTTTGTTACCAAATGGAGGTTTCTGTATAACCACTACTGCTTAATCACGCGCAGGCTGTTATTCATGTGGAGGGGAGGTTGACCTCTTACAAGAGTTGCTCGTATTTGCAGGGGGAGTTGGAATGCGTATCGATGATAACAGGCCACCCCCGGCTATAGCTGCCGATACATACATTACATATTGATAGTCGGTTATGGCTGCTATGGCGCCACCAATCACAGGACCTATTACGGTAGCTACGGATATTGTAGAGCTGAAGAGTCCGGTGGATGTAGAGTGGGGATTGCGCTCCATCAGGTAAAAGTTACCCCCTACAAAGAGCATGGCCCACGATACGCCCACCAACACCATAAACGGCATGGCCATCCACCACTCGCTTATTATTGACATTCCTAGGATGGCAGGAATGATTCCTGCCAGACCCAGCTGTATCTTACGTCTATCGGTAATCTGTATTCTGCGAACCATCATATTCATGATCATAAATGCAGTAAACGTATTTACAACGTATATTATGGATATGTGGTATAGCTCTGCATTCATATGCTCCACTAGTATCACCGGTAGTATCGTCCATACTGCGGTCGCGGCAATGTGTCGTAACAGTACTGCCCAAAAGAGGTGTCTGTTTCTTGATATTATGCGACGAATTGACCCCTCGACAGGACCCGAACCAAAGCCCGTCTCGGGCAGCCGCAGTGTAAGAACAAACCCTGCAACAAAGAAGGCGGCGCTAACCAAAAATGCTAGTCCTATATCCCCCACCACACCCGTGGCTAGTATGCCCACCATCCAGCCTAGGGCATGAAACGACACCACGGTTGCCGCCTTCCGACCATCGCCGGTGAGCTCATACGAGTACGCCACAAACGCGGGTATCATTATACCCGTGCCAACACCTGCAAATATGCGAGCCAGAAGTAGTATAAGCGCATCAACGGCAAAGTAGTGCAGTCCAAACACGATGGCGCATACGATAAATCCAATTCGAATGAATACCATGCGATGACCTGATGCGTCGGACCGTCTACCAAAGTAGAGCTCCGATAGTATCTGCGCCAAGCTATATGAAGCCACAATGAATCCCACTTCGAGAAATGACTCTGTTATGTCTTTGGCCATTATGGGTATGAAGACTATGATCATGGCTATGCCTGCATGCTGAAAGAATGTGGCCATTCTAACTACATTTTGAATCTGCACAGGATGTGATTGACGTTTACTCCATATTATTTATGAAAATATCGAGAGTGTTTTGCTTTTTGAAGTTGATCGTGTGTAAAAACGATGACGCGTGCACTAAA
>VXON01000115.1 GCA_009840065.1 Cenarchaeum sp. SB0662_bin_33
CCTTCTATCCGCGCCCAAGGCCGTGCAGCAGATGCTGGATAGTGGCATGCTACGGCCGGGTGAGGGTCAAAACACACATCAGGTGCTGGGCGCTTTTGTTGGTATGACGGAGCCACGCGTACCCAGCTTTTATCCGGAGGGTTCACCACAGCGGCGGGCAGTCCTTGCTGCGGTTGCATCATAGTGATTTTGGTACACGTACATTAGTGGGACCTGTCATAGCAGTGGGTCGGGGATGGCATTGTTGGGTCTGTGGAGAGCAACTCTTTACAGTGGAAGGTAGCCCTCGCTACGATTGGCATAATGGGCAGATACAAGCCAAATACCGTATGGGCCTCAGGTTACTTGACAGCAATTCTGATCATAGTTGATAAGGGGTATATATTATCTGGACGCGGCCTCAAAAAGCAAAATACTTTTAATTTGACAAACCTCTCTGTCCTGTCAGAAGGTGCCTGATAGAATAATTTTTAGAATAGTATCTTGATGATTATTACATGAATGTAGCCAAGGCCCGTGATATACTAAATGTCGAGAAGAGATCAACACCCACCCAGATTAAGGCGGCATATAGGAGACTTGTCTTGGAGTATCATCCAGACAAAAAAGGTGGAGACGAAAAACAGTTTCAGCTCATAACCGAGGCGTACCATTTATTGATAGACAACGAACATGTAGAAGAGGAGACTCCGACATCTAATAATGTGAACAGGGCTCAGTGGGGCGCCGGCCCTACTGATCACATACCAGAGGAGGATTGGAGTAAGTATACCAGGGAGTTTGAGGAGGATGAGGCATGGTGGAAGGCCTATGAGACCCGTTTCTGGGAGGAGTATGAGGGAAGAAACAGTAGCGGCGGCAAGTCTGAGAGTGCGCGGGAACCTAACAGGCAGCCTCGTCTGCGGGTTAATGTGGATCAGAGCCTGTGCATAGGATGCTGTAGTTGTGAGACGATAGCACCCAACGTGTTTGAGATAAATCGCAGAGCCAGATCCAACCCAAAGTCAACCGTCAAGGATGAGGCTGGTGCAGGAGTAAATCGTATTATGAATGCCGCCGAGACATGCCCTACCAAAGCCATACTAGTGGACAATGTCGATACTGGCGAGAGATTGTATCCGTTCTAGTCCCGCAGTCTCTCAAACACCCTGATGGTGTCTTTCTCGGACAGTGTGGTCCTCTCAAACATGCTGTGGATTGGTCCGGCACCATCCCCCAAATATCTAGGAACCAAATGTATGTGGACATGGGGCACCTCTTGGCCTGCATGCGGTCCATTGTGTACGGCCAATAATGTGGACCCGGACAGGGCATCGGTCCTAGATACCAGCTTTGTGGCTAATCCAAACACATCGGAGACCTCCGAGGAGGTCATATCTTGCAGCCTCTCATGGTGCTTCTTTGGTATCACTATGAGGTGACCACGTGTCAGCGGAAAGGCATCCAAAAACGACATGGCGTTATCATTCTCTGATACCTTCCTTGCTGGAACCTCTCCGGATACAATGCGGCAGAATATGCACCTCATGGCTCAACTATGGTGGCCCATGCCAGACCCTCGCCATACTTTATGGTCACAGCATCCCCTGTACCATATGTGCAGTCCTCAATATGTTTTGGAATTTCATCGGCGGTATCCGCTACACATACGCCATCATTATTTGATAATATTATGACATCCTCGTATATCTCCTCACGAATAAGATTCCAGAAAGGAAATACCACTGTGCCTATTATGACTCCTGCTAGTGCAAGAATTCCCACAAAGATGAGCGTATACTTTCGACCAAACGTCATCTCGCCCATTACCAGGTACCTCCACCCACATCATCGGGCTTCATCTTCTTTTCGGGGACATTGCCGTGCGCCTTCTTGATATGGCGTTGCAGCCTTTCAGAATTATACATCTCTACACCACACTCGGGGCATTTGGTACCCTTGCTTTTCTTACCAAAGAGTCCCATGTATCTTATCAGTCACGCATGCATTATAAAGGATACTTGATGCACCAGTGTAGTTGACGAGTATTAGGGATGTGACAGTGCTTGGGTCCGGTGTAATGGGCCATGGAATAGCCCAAATATCTGCAATGGCAGGCTACAATGTCAAGTTACGAGATATTAAAGAAGAGTTTCTGGACAATGCCATGGAGAAGATTCGCTGGAGTCTGAGCAAGATGGTGAAAAAGAACAAGATTACCCCACAGGAGGAGTCATCCATACTATCCCGGATAACTCCGGTTGTGGACATGAATGATGCACTCAACAACTCTGATCTGGTAATAGAGGTGGTGCCCGAAAACATGGATATCAAGCGCAAAGTATATGCCGAACTAGATAGCATCGCTGCGCCAGATACCATATTTGCATCCAACACCAGCACACTACCGATAACCGAGATTGCCAAAACTACAAACCGTAAAGATATGGTCATAGGCGTGCATTTCTTTAACCCGCCCCAATTGATGAAGCTCGTAGAGGTCATACCTGGCGCAGACACATCGTCACACATAACCGAGGTGATGGAGAATTTTGTTAAAGCCTTGGGAAAGACTCCTGTCATATGTCGCAGGGACGTACCGGGTTTTATAATAAACCGACTGTTCATACCCATGGTTCACGAGGCGCTATATATGATGGAGAGGCAGAACATCTCCAAGGAGGTGGTAGACTCATCTGTAAGATTCCATATGGGCTTTCCCATGGGAATATTTGAGTTGGCAGACTTTACCGGACTTGACGTAATACACAAGGCCAGCAACGAGATGTTCTCTCGCGACAAAAAAGTCCTACGACAGCACCCTACAATCCAGCAACTATTTGAGGAAAACAAACTGGGCCAGAAGAGCGGGGAGGGGTTCTACATGTATTCGGACACAAAATATGAACGAATAGAGCTGTCTGTAGAACTGGCCGACAAGTGTAATCCCATTGATATTATAGCCAATATTACAAACAATGCTGCATGGTTGATCACAAACAATGTTAGTAATACTGTCGAGATAGATAAGGCTACCGCTCTGGGGCTAGGCCTTAAAATATCACTATTTGAGACCGCCAAGAATACGGGGATACAAAAGATAATTGACTCACTGAATAATCTGACAAGGCAATACGGACAGTTTTATGAACCAGACCCGTTTTTAAGAACACTCGCCGAGAATTCTGAATAACATATCAACAGACTCGGATGGGGAGTCTGCACCAGCAACTATAATGTGTTTTCTATGATCTAGATACTTATCAGCATACCTCTCTGCCATCCCTCCACTGTTCCGAATTGCCACCATGGGCTTGTTGTGCATGTAGGCGGCACACATCTCTGATAGTGTTCCCACACCCCCACCAATTATGATTATGCCGTCTGCAGCATAGGCATTTACAAAATCACGCATCAGACCAAGACCAGTTGGTATAACAATATCACAGAAATCATTGGCGGCGCTGGCATCTTTTGGAGGTATTATTCCAACCACAATGCCGTTCGCGTCTTTTGCTCCGCATGATGCTACTCGCATGACCCCGCCCATCCCGCCTGTCAATAATACGGCGCCTCTTTTCGCTATCAAATACCCTACCTCATAAGATATTTTTTCATGCAATGGAAGAAAGCCGTTATCGTTGTGACCAATTACTAGTATCTGAGTCTTTTTCATGTATCTGCTGTGTTGTTTACAATTAATAGGAGTTCTCCTTGTGGATGTTCTGCATGTGTATGTCATGTCAGACAGCAGGACTCATCGTATCATCTTTAAACATGTATGGCTATAACAGAAAGTGAAAAAGTGCCAATTGACACCTAGGTGCTAGGAGTGGAAAAATC
>VXON01000175.1:0-2788 GCA_009840065.1 Cenarchaeum sp. SB0662_bin_33
TATACTATCATGAATAAAGATCGCGCTATAAATGTTTCGATTTTTGTTGTAAAATTAGGTGTTTGATGGTTTAATTATATTGTGAAAAAAGCTTGGTTCATACGAATTTGTTCAACTGCTGACCATGTACATTTCAATAAATAATCACATTTATGAATTTAGTTTTGACTAATTATGTTGTAAAAAAAGCTAGGTTCATACGACTATTCCAAAATTAAATAATTACTAAGCATTATATAATAGAAAAAATTGTCAGCCTCAAGAGTTGTTTATTATCAAAAAAAGTACGGTTATATTTTTAGTACTGGGTTTGATATGTGCTGTTTCTTTGTTAATGCCGTATGATGCAGAAGCCGTTACTCCTGAAGATATCATTAAGGCGCGTGTTATGATCAGTTCCCCAACTGCAGGAGAAGATATAATAATCACCATTGCACTAGATACTGCTGCTCCTGCAGATAGTCAGTTTAGTGTACAATTATATACTTGTGATCATGGATATGGTGGTCACATCAAGGAATTGAACCTCTGTTCTGGTGATAAAAAGATCACATATGATGACATTGTACCCACCCACACCGTAAAATCGCAGTATGGAGACCCTCCGACAAACTTCTACACAGGCACAGTTGACATAAAAAAGGGTGAAACTATTGGCACACGGTCTTTTGATACTACACGTGATGCCGATAAGGAGCGCGAATACCTAGTTGTCTCAATAGTACCTCATCTCGATCATGATGGAGGGCATCCATTTTACTCACTTGATGATATTCACAAAACAAGATGGGTTGACTCATCTACACCGTTTGTAGGGGAGATACACAGTCAAGCCTTGTGGAAGACCTCGATTCTCCCCGACTACAGCTTTACGGGTCCACTTCCGGTAGTGCGCATTGTTCATAGTTCAAGCGGGGTTGAGGGTGATGATGTTACGTTCTTTATAGATGCCAAGCCGGCACCGTCATCTCCACTTGTAATAAACGCAACAGTATCCCAGACAGGAGGATTTGTGCCTTCCAACTATATTGGAGTACAAAACATAACAATTCCAACAAGCGGATCTATATCAGTTACAATTTATACCGCAAACAACGACATCGTGGATGAGCAAGACGGCACAGTCACACTAACACTGCATAAGGGTGCAGGGTATCTACTTTCCTCACAAAAGATGGTGTCGGCTCCTGTGTCAAATGATGATGATGGTGGTAAACCCATATTCATATCACTGACTACAATTCACACATCCATCTTGGAGAGTGTGGGGGAGGCCAAGTTTATGATTAAGCTGAGTCGCCCATTGGAGAAGGGCGAAACCGTGACTGTTCCATTTGACATAAGCGGCGGTATTGCGCTTGAGCATTATGACATAAAACTCAGCGGCTCCAACAAGGGAGTGGAGCATACCTCTCCTGGCGCTCAGTCAGAAGTGAAATTTACCGAGGGAGTTCAGGCAGCAACGCTTGTACTAATTGCCCTTCCAAATAATAACCTAGGAGATAGGACCATCTCCATATCGCTTGGAACAGGTGACAGGCACCCCACATCAAGCGGAGTGAAACACGGAATCAAATTGGGAGATGACATCTCATTTACTGTAGATATAGTAGATGATGATAAATTCGTATCAGTATCATTTGTGGCGCAAGAAACATACATCTTGGAAAGTAAAGATAAGGCCAAGTTTATGATTAAGCTGAGTCGCCCATTGGAGAAGGGCGAAACCGTGACTGTTCCATTTGACATAAGCGGCGGTATTGCGCGCGAGCACTATGGCATAAAACTCAGCGGTTCCAACAAGGGAGTAGAACATACCTATTCTAGTGCACAATCTGAAGTAGTGTTTGCGGAGGGCTCACAAACCGCAAAGTTCGCGTTAATCGCCAAGCCAAACAAAGACGGGGAGGATAGGATTATCACCATATCGCTTGGGATAGGTAACAGACAGCACACATCAAGCGAAGTTAAGCACAGAGTCGTATTGGGAGATGACATCTCATTTACAGTGAACATAGAGGAGGAGAAACCCATATCAGTATCACTCGAGGCGCAGGAGATAGTTATCTTGGAAAATAACGGGAAGGCCAAGTTTCTAATTAAGCTGAGTCGCCCATTGGAGAAGGGCGAAACCGTGACTGTTCCATTTGACATAAGCGGCGGTATTGCGCGCGAGCACTATGGCATAAAACTCAGCGGTTCCAACAAGGGAGTAGAACATACCTATTCTAGTGCACAATCTGAAGTAGTGTTTGCGGAGGGCTCACAAACCGCAAAGTTCGCGTTAATCGCCAAGCCAAACAATGATGTCGAGGATAGGACCATAACCATATCGCTTGGAACAGGTGACAGGCACCCCACATCACAGATGGCTACAGGCGGGGTAGTGCTGGCAGATGATGCATCGGTCGAAATAGATATCATAGACGACGATAAATCGCCCCCGATAGTGGACATTGTAGGGGATAAACGTGTCGAGATATTTGCAGGAGAGTCCTACGTTGATGCCGGTGCCATGTGTACCGATCATTGGGGGGAGTTAGTAGTGCACAAGGTATCTGGTTATGTCAACACGTTCGTTCCCGGCAACTACACAATACACTATACCTGTACCGATATTGTAGGCAAAACAACATATGCAGTCAGAACAGTTGTAATAATGGATACCAAAAGTCCCACACTCATACTCAATGGAACCGAGGATGTTACAGTAGAGGCAGGAATGATATATACTGATGCCGGTGCCATGTGTACCGATCATTGGGGGGAGTTAGTAGTGCACAAGGTA
>VXON01000175.1:2888-3762 GCA_009840065.1 Cenarchaeum sp. SB0662_bin_33
CAACTACACAATACACTATACCTGTACCGATATTGTAGGCAAAACAACATATGCAATAAGGACCATTACCGTACAAGACACCACTAGGCCCGTACTCACACTTAAAGGAGACGAAACAGTTTCAATAGAGGTTGGATCTCAGTACCCTGATGCTGGCGCCGCATGTACGGATAACTTGGACGGCATAATAGCTCCCATCATGTCTGGCTTAGTCAACATGTCTGCTCCTGGTGCATATATTATCACGTATACGTGTACAGACGCTTCTGGAAACAGTGCCCAGCCCATAAACCGAACTGTTCAGGTAACTTCCTCAACCATTACCCCAACCGCCTCTTTTGCAGGAGGCGCAACAAAAGATGGTCTGGACTTTGTCGTGAGCCTCAGCCACGCATATGAATATCAGAAAGCGAAAAATTGGAAAGCAATTTGATTTTTGGTTCATGATCGGTAGGTGCACAAATTCACATTGGGTCAGTTTTTCTTAATATTAGCCGCCAAGTACTAGTACAGTAAATAACGTGAAAAAAGAAATTGTGCCTTGTCAGGCTGTACCTATTTTCTAAGTGAAAAACTGTCTTTTATCCACGGGTGTTATGCCTATATGATCAAGTACAGTAAATTAATTGTAAAAAACTCGTAGAGCATCACAAAAATCTACATTCTGAAGTGTAAATAAACCAGCTAAAATCAGAGATAAAGAAGATAAAATCAGACTTTAAGGTACAAAATAACAAACACTTGATCAGGGCAGCATGGCATACATGCATAAAATACAATTTTTGTACATGGTCAGCAGCATATGGCGAAATCAACGGTGGGACAGGTATCTGTAAAAATATCTTTATCTAGGCATATTTTGCTGATTTAATAG
>VXON01000092.1 GCA_009840065.1 Cenarchaeum sp. SB0662_bin_33
GCGTTTTGCAGCACCATCACTCCAAGAGACGCGTAGAGACATCCACACGGCTGCGTGAATCAGTCGCATATCTCTTGCAAGCAGACTCGCCAGCATCCCATCGTCACTCTTCCACCGGGCAAGGGCCGCCTCATTACGGTTAAATGTCCTTTCCAGTTGTTGTATTTGTGTCTGTTCCATCATTTGTTGAGATCTGGTGGAGCATTCACGCTTGGTTATATAATTGCATTGAAATGTTGGCCGATGACCACCGAACCAATTCCATCTTCACATGAAAAACCGGAAGCATCTGCCCATAGACAGTGGCGGGGCATCTAAGCCAAGCGTAAAGTACGTAGAATAACCGTAAATTACCACCAACAGTTAATACACAAAGACCTATTTGATTTTCTATAAAATACGATACATAATACCATCTCAACCACAATCTGTTTGAATTACCAAAATGGTCTTGGTAGTATGATTCAGAGTGTTTTGTGTCCGGAACGCTCCCCAAACAGATAGGCACATTACTACTTTTGGCAAAATTTGGGCAATCTAGAAACCCCCGTCCTTGCAGGAGGAACCGACCATTATATCTTATATGTGAACCACAGATTGATAGACATCGCCCGACTTTCCGTTGATTTAAACAGTGTATTTAACTAAACAATACACATGAATGTACTATGCATCATCCCTATTCTGCTGATTATAACTACGCCCATGGTGTATGCGCACCCATTCACCGAAGAGTCTTGGCCCAATGCAGATGAGAGCGCCGAGGTGGGCACTACCCAGGTGTGGCTACGATACTCTGAGGAAGTGGTGCTGGATTTCAGCTCACTAAAGGTGTACGATAGTCAAGGTGCACAGATAGACAACAGGGATACTGCGCATTATACCAATGACCGCACATTGGTGGTAACCACACCCCCACTCACAGACGGCATATATACTGTATCCAGTAAGGTTCTATCTGCCGTTGACGGGCATCTGGTACCAGACACAATCCTGTTTGCAGTAGGCAGCTCCACCATAGATGTTGGCTTATTACAACAGGAAGAGCGGGAGTTGGTGTATATGCCTGAGGCCATTGTCCGATTCTTTGGCCTGGCAGGCCAGACCATACTGCTTGGCGCAATCATTGGTGCTGCGCTAGTCTGGAGAACTCAGGACAAGAGGCTCATACATGATCATCTGGATTTGGTAAACAGAATACACCATGACAAATTTATGCTGATAATTGGCATATCGCTGATTGCCGTATTGGCATCTACCATAATGACATTAGTGGTATACACCTTACGTCTGGGCACGTTCTCAGGCGACACACTACTGACATCATTTGGCCTGACGTGGGTGGCCCGTATGATAGTAGTTGGGATTCTTTTGGCAGCATGGTTTGTCATGGAGCGTCGTATGAACGAGCGGTGGTATGCGGTAATGTTGGCCTTAACTATGGGCTTGTTGTGGACATCAAGCATGATAGGACATGGGGCTGCCACCGGCCAAGCGGCCCCACTAATACTTGACTTTATACATGGTCTGGTATCGGCAGCATGGATTGGTGGTCTGGGGTATATCTGCTTTATACTGTATCCCGCATTATTACACGCCAAAGAGATGGGGCGTGAAAAGATGATGTCCATCTTGGTCCCTAGATTCTCCACCATATTTGTACTGGGCGTGGGCGTGGTACTAATAACAGGGCCCACACTCATGTGGTTTTTCGAGAGTGATGTGGGCGTAATAACCGACTCCCTGTACGGCAAGCTGATCATGGCAAAGATAGCCTTGGCATCCGTGATGGTGGGGCTTGGCGGCTACCTACAGCTAACTATATCCAACGCTGTAAAGAGAGGCCGCGTACAGATATTCAAAAAGATGCGTCATACATTGAGGACTGAATTTGCACTTGGTATCATACTGTTGGGGGTGGTCGCCGTTCTGATTAATGGCACATTACCAAGCGGAGAGATAGATGGTGATACTACAGTGGCCTCGGATGGCTTTAGGACGGTCAAGTTCACAGAGAATACAAAGTTTGAGATAGAGTTGGAGCCCTATACAATTGGCCTTAATGGCATATATGTCAGTACTACCAACTTGGATGGCAGCCCTGTAGAGGGGCAGAGTGGTATACACATCAAAGTATCAAACCCTGAAAAGAACATATTTCCATTCTCAATGGAGTTGGAGCCGACGGCATCTGCGGCGAACGAGTATTCCGGTGAGGCTGTATTTGGATTTGCCGGTACATGGGTAGTGGAGGTAGAGTCGCAAAGGGAAGAGGGGGGTAACGAATCAGTGATCATGAATTTGCCCATAAAACCTGACATGCATGGAATAACTGCCACCATAACAGAATATGACCTTCCTCAGAGTGCAAAACCCCTATACCCGGTATATCATAACGATCATATATGGATAAGTGATCCTTCGGCGCCAAGACTCTGGAGCTTTGATCTGGCTAACCATGAGTTTGAGTCATTTACGTTTGATGGTGGTGTATCACTATTTTTGGATGTGGATCATAACGGCAACATATGGTTCACTGATGCGCCGGGCGGCCAGATAGGCTACCTTCAACCAACTGTAGGTGAATTTACACTAATACCCATCCCAGAACTGGGGCCTGTAGATCTTGAAAGTGTTATAACGGCCATACGGGCGGATCATAACGGCAACATATGGACTGCGGTAACCACAAAGGATGCTATACTGTACTATAACACACAAAATGAGACATTCCAGATATTTTATTTAGAGAGAGGTTCGTTTCCGTTTGCCTTATCGGTGGGGCCACGGGGCAATGTCTGGTTTACCGCAAGTGGGAATGGAGATATAGGATATATACAGCCCGAGTCCGGCGAGATCAAAGTGTTTGCTGCGCGGGAGCCGCTGGCCAATCCCGAGTATCTACTGTTTGATCAAACAGGCACATTATGGATATCTGAGCACACAGGTACGGGGTTAGTTAGGTTTGATGAGGATACCGGAGCATTTACACGAGTGCCATTGGGTGTGGATGGTGGGTTGCCATACGGTACGTCCCTTGATGTGTACGGCAACATCTGGGTTGCTCAACACACTGCGGATGTCGTGGTTATATATGATATACAGGCAGAAACCTACCGGCACATACCAATACCGACCAATGGTTCATTTACGCAGTTTATGACTGCTGATAATGATCAAAATATATGGTTTGTAGAGCAACAAACAAACAAGCTTGCCAAGATAACCACTACCACAACCCCATCCACAGAGATACCTCCCCGTATTGTCAAGACACCACACCTACTATACGCAGAGGTGGCCTCTCCTTTGATGGCGGCCGGTATACTAGCCTCTGCATTATTCTTTGTAAAGAGCGTTCAGGATAAGCGCCGCGCCGAATATACTTTTCTAAACGATGCTCCTGTTAGCACGAATAATACTTCAAATTAGAAAATATTTTGCTTTTTGATATGCGTGAAAACGATGATGTGTATACTAAATGAAAAATTAATGGTTTGTATTACCAATCATGAGTTCTCGGACACCTTCTTGTCGATTAATAATCTTGAAATGTGTTATTGCCTGATGCTGCCCATATCTAAAATCGATGAACTTGTACCAACACCGCATTATGCATAATATAGCTTGTTCTGCTCATTATGCCATGTCATTAGGGTACCGATATGACACCCATGCGTAAAAAGTAGTCTTTTATCTGGAGAAATAAGCATGACCTACCAAGTATA
>VXON01000028.1 GCA_009840065.1 Cenarchaeum sp. SB0662_bin_33
TAGTATGTTATTTTTGAACTAGTTATATCCTAAAATCACATTTCCATCTACTGTGTATCTACAGCGAGTTTATAATATCCTCAAATCCAGAGACTACCTTCTCTATGCGGGACGGTGTGTGTGTCTCTACAAGGAAGTTTACCTCACTGCGGCAGTTTGTATAGTATCTCTTCTCTTTACTTACAATTCTGGATGTAACCAGCTCCTCCTTTATTGTGTCGGCAAGATATACTGAGACTGTTGAGGGGGCTTTCTTACACTGCTCAACCAGATCTACAAACCGGAGGCCATCCTCTACCGTTAGTGATAATAGTATGGCTCTGCTGGTGGGCCTCTGGAGGGCCCTTGCCACCTTGAATTGCTTCTCAGTTATATTAAGTGAAGAGTAAGAGGCTTGCCTTGGGCCCCGGACCACCCTAATCCTACCCATATCCTCCATATATCTTAGGTGGTGGCTCAGCACACCATTCTTCATGCCGGATATGCGCATTATCTTCCGGAACCGAATACCTGGATTCTCCTCTATTATCTTGAGTATGTGGCCGCGTCGGTCAGTCATTTCGAAACACCGCCATAGCAAGTAATCCCAACGCTGCAAAGACCAGCAGGTGTCCCAACTCCGCCATAGGGAGTATTCCTATATTGGTCAGGGGTGGCCATGCAACGTATATTACCACCACCACCTCTGACGCGGCAAAGCATGCAAACGCTAGTGTACTTATCAGAAGCCGCCGACTTTTTGTCCGGTGGTATGATGTTACTGCCAGAACTGTGAGGAATAAGGCCAGTGTCAGGCCTATTATGTGCAGGGCAATATGCGCCATGTGGTACCCGTGCAGCATATGAGGAATTATCACCGGTATGGCCAGAATCATCACAACCACCACCGCCGTGACCGAAAAGAGTGTGGGCTTGCTCTCCAAAACCTGGCCTAGCATGACATATTGTATCCTTCTGCATCTTTAAAGAGTATGGTCCAAATATAGAACATGTAACATCCCTGTATTTTTTGTACTTGGTAAGGCCAGCATGGTGTACGTGCAAAAAGCAGTTTTTGATTGGAGAAATATGCATGATGTGCTGTCATATCGTGCTAGCATTGCCGTATATGTGGACTATATGAAATCTAAATACTAATCGGCTGAGTCTACAGCATGAATAATAAAATATAGAAAAGGTTTAACCTCGTCCCATTGCAGCATACTTGCCAGAACGTGCCCTTACGAAGAAGGCAGCGGCAATACCACCAAATACGGCTCCTGCAATAACTGATGCGCCAACCACACCACTAGCATCAAGATATGGTGTTCCTGAGCCACTAGATGGATTAGACTGGGCGGCTTGAATTCTTCTCTCGGCTAATAATAGAGTCTCCTCTAGGGTGTTTTGACCTGTTTCACCCTGTGAGCCTACATTTCCCATGTATTGTGCAAATGCTACGGAGCTGACTCCATAGTAGCCTAGCATAAAGACAGTCATTATCGCCACCGATAGGATTACTTTTGTATTCATATCTCATATAACTTTAGATTCCAGGCTATTTAACTTTTAGTCTTGCTAACACATTGGTTAGGTGTCTGATATGCGGAGATACACTGAAGCGTTCTGGCGTTTCACACAAAAAAGGCGCAAAATGTGGTGCTAGTATTGCCTTGCCATACGCGAGCGCGTCGGCAATGTGTCTGCCAACATACCAAAATCCCGCAGACAGAAGGCGTGCGGACAAACTCTTAGTGAGTGATGTGGGCCAGGATGTGCCTGTACCTCCCAATGCGGCTAGGCGCGACTATGCATAAGATATATGTATAAAAATAAGACCACCTCCATATCAGGGTATGAACTCAATCAATGACAAGATTGTCTATTTGGGTGGATCTTGAATGTACCTGATAATTCCAGCAATAACCACACTTACTATTTTGGCGCTGATAACATATGCGGCACCTGTATCTGCACAGGAGACTGACTTAGATCTTCCATTAGATGTCAGTGCGACCATCATCCACATAGTGCATCAGCATAATTCATCGACAGATGAATATGCATTCATTGTAGAAATTACCAACCTCGGACAGGATACAATGTTTGCTGATGTCAGTTTCCTTGATACCGACGCATACTTTTATGCTAATGAGTGTGAAAAAGATTATTGGGTGGAGTTCAGTCCCGGCGAAACCATAATCCTCGCCGGCTGTTATACGGTTGATGAAGACGAGTTACCTGTCTATATATCCATGTCTGGGTACATGGATACAGATGATGTTGATGTGTTTCGTACCGCCACCATTCCACTAATACATGATGGGTGTGGGGATTTTTTTGGCACTACTAACTGCCTGACTGTGCAGAACATATATGATATTATAGACGATCCTGAATATGGCAGCCAGTCGGGGTCGCCCTCCTTTACTATAAACAATGCACAATATCTATGGACCGAAGACATACTAGTGCTGAACTTTACCAAAAAAATAAACGTATTTAGCATCAACATGTCCGCCATCAGCATCACCGATGGCCGATGCGCCCTTGCATTTACCTCAAATGAATACGACATGTCTAGTCCGGATCGCACATCCGTCATAATCAGACCAAACGAGATGAATCGTGAGTCGCTGGCCACCATGACCGATCCACAGATACAGCTGCACGGTGGCTCGTTTACTGAGTCGGGTACCGGTAACATGATGGAACCGGCATCACTGCCGTTACGAATGGTGGGGAGTGCGCCCGCCGGAAACCATAACTGCATAATTACGTACGGCTCAAACGAATTTCTCATGAGAGTATATACGGACAACTATGATGACATAATGCAGGCCACACACGATGGGTTCGCGGCATGGTCGGATTTGAATCCACAACTAGAGTTTGTGTACGTTGATCATGACCCACTTGTATGGATAGATTGGGTGGAGTATACGCCCGAGTATGTGGGGGTGACTTGCATTTGGTGCCTATACACTGAGCGGTCAATGGAGGTAGTGTTGTATGGGTATAACTGTCGGGGAGACCGCATAAACTTGGCCCCCGACTATGTCCGGAACATTATTGCGCATGAGTTTGGCCACATGCTGGGGCTTGAACACCACACAGACCAAGAGCATCTGATGTACGGCCCCGAATATCAGGTGGACCCATACGAGACACATGGATATGTCGTACCCACCAATCTGCAAGAGTTCTTTATAGGCGAGGCCGAGCTGTCTGATAAAATCCAAGCGCTGGAGAATGAATTAGACATATTAAAAAATAGGATAGATAATTTGGCGGCCCAGGCGACACTTGAAGGAAACGTATTAATCTTTGATACCCCGGGCCAGGTTGACCGGTACGAGCAACTTATTGAAGAGCATAATGTGGTGTGGCACATGTATGATGATCTGTGGGATGAGCGGGAATGCATGTATGAGGCCCACCGGCTGCCCTGACCTGAACGCCATTGAAGAATTGTGGCGCCAGTTGAAGATGAATGTGCTATCTGGACCCTACATCAATATGTACGATGATGTAGACAAGTGGTTAGAATATCAGTTACCTTCACTAAATATCTGCAACTACCTGTATAGAAGTATTTAGGCGCATTAGGCCGCGTCCAGATAATATATACCCCTTATCAACTATGATCAGAATTGCTGTCA
>VXON01000037.1 GCA_009840065.1 Cenarchaeum sp. SB0662_bin_33
GAATCATTCGGAATTTGATGCAAAAAGTGGTATCAAAACGAGGGGTCCACTCCAGCTAGACGAGTGGATGTCCAACTACGTAGAGAATACACGTCCGGAACCAGAAGGTCAAGACATATCAGATGCCGCCCACACAGAGACGGGCGATGCACAGCACAACGACGTTGCACAAGCGAAGCAGATCTTGAAGAATATAGATAGAGTTACGGGCTGATGGAGGATACGGTTCTTGCGCAGTATTTTTGCTTTTGAGTAGTTTGGACATAAACCCTATAATCAAGGTGAGTGTAAACTCCAATACCAGTTCGGGTGGCGTGGACCGCTCTCGCACACTAGCCGTTCTAGAACAGTTAGACGGAAAGGAAACTATCCCACCAACTGAAATTGAGTAGTCTACAACAATAAAGTTCGATATTCGATTGTACGAAATCTTCTGTTTGGTAATAATTGACCCCTTTACCAAGTCGTATATGATGTTACTGTGTCGGAATTTTTAAGTGGGGCAGGTGTAATTCTATGTATACAGCAGATTGGACATCACATGATGGACAGTCATGGTTTGATGTGTGATTCTAGATTTGAGATGGATTGGCCGGCCACATAACATACTGAGCCACAAGATGCGCATAGGAGAGACTCTTGCACTCTAGATTCTGCACAATTGTGCACATCTCATATACAGTTCCCAGCGCTTTCATACTTAGTCTTCCCCCAAATTCGTCGATATATCGGTGCAGGTACTTGGGTTTGATACTATGAGGCGTGCAGTTGTACTCACGCCATACCAATGCCCAGAACCACATCCCGTTGATGTGTACTTCGCCCCGAACGTACTCACCACCTCCATGGTTTACGGCATCGTGGTTCTTCAGTTCGCGGTATACCCGGTTCTTGGGAAATTTCTTGGAATTTGGATCTACATTGGCCTCAATGAATGCTAGGAGGCGTGCCGCGATGGTCTCTGGTACGGGTATGACCCTGATGACTCCAGTCTTCCGGTCCCCGATACCCACAACGGTTGTCTTTTTATTTTTGTCCTTTCTGTCTGCATGTTTGTTTTTTTTTTCGCGTCCTCCCAGATATACCTCATCTATCTCAACGGGACAGGACATTAGGTCCGGTCCCGCTATGGTGTCCCACGGCCCCTAGGCTTGTATAGTAACTAGGCAGAATTCTGCCTTATGCCCAGATCACAACCCAGTTGCACGCTGGATATTCCCTTGGGGCGCGTGGCAAGTAGATGTGTAGCAACGGCCCATTACCGGTAGCTAATCTTGGAGTGCTGCATTACGGTGCCCATCTTGACACTAAAGTGCCTCTCGCCCTCGGCTTAATAGTATGGCATCTCTTTGTGCTTGCTGACGCCGACATACTTGTATCCACACCGAGGTCATATTCGATCATCAGTCCATATGTTGGCTTCGAACCACCTCATGGCGGATTCTTCATTGGGAAACACCTCAAACAACTTCTCTAGAGACAGATCTTTAACAGACTTTTTGGAGTCATTTGTGCCTAGTTGTTTAACCATACTTTTTAATGCAA
Source organism: Cenarchaeum sp. SB0662_bin_33 (assembly GCA_009840065.1). Taxonomy (GTDB): domain Archaea; phylum Thermoproteota; class Nitrososphaeria; order Nitrososphaerales; family Nitrosopumilaceae; genus VYCS01. The sequence goes on from VXON01000037.1 coordinate 1,546, forward strand.
AATTAGTATTTAATCTTCAGTAACAAGGATATGTCCCCACGTAGTTAACGGCAAATAGACGCTTTATTAAGATAGCAGAGGTATATCGGATACATCCTCAACCTCCCTCCTGTTTTGTCAGCACGGTGTATGCTAACTAAGTATGTTAGACGATATCCAACTCCATTCTATGATGATAAAAATGTTTGATTTAAATTGGCAATGCATATATCTTTCCCAATGTCGAACGAAGAACGCGATACCATCTTTATCGGTAAAAAGCCTCTGATGGCGTACGTTACATCTACGCTCATTCAGCTGACTAATGTGCCGACGGTGAATATCAAAGCTAGGGGTATGAGTATTGGACGTGCTGTGGATGTGGCTCAAATCATATCCCGCAAGACCGAAAATGCAGGATACTCCATTGGAGACATCAGGATAGGATCCGAGTCTCTAGAATCAAACGACGGAAAAGCACGCAATGTGTCAACCATCGAAATCGAAGTAAAGAAGAACGCAGAGTAGATCTGCATTCTGTTTTTTGTTTTATATCATGTTAATTCTCTTGTTTTGCGCCATGCTGTTTGATTCTGTACTGTTCCTCAAGTTTATGCATATCAGACAGGCCGACCAGCTCATTGAATTGATCAAATGACATAATATCTGATGGTTTGGATGAAACAGTACCATTTTTGTGCAGCTCTGACAATGCGCGCAGGGATGCCGCCGCAGATGCGTACAAGACCGAGAGTGGGTACAGCACTAGGGAGAACCCCATTCCATGAAGTGACTCTGCAGACTGTAGTGGTGTTACACCGCCCTCAATCATGTTGGCCACCAAGGGAGCCTTGATGGATGAGCCAATCTGCCCCATTTCGGATATGGAGAGGGGCGCTTCAATAAATATCACATCAGCGCCAGTCTTGTAATTATCAACTCCCCTCTGTATTGCATTCTCTAGTCCTAGAGTGGCCCGGGCATCCGTACGGGCTACAATCACAAAGTCTCTGCTCTGGCGCGCATCAAGAGCCGCTCCCAGTTTTTCAGTATACTCGGCATGCGTAGTGACATCCTTGCCATGCATGTGCCCGCACCTCTTTGGCCACACCTGATCCTCCAGAAACATACCCGCAGCTCCTGCCGATTCTAACTGTTGTACAAGACGGCGCACATTCAGAGCTCCACCATAGCCCGTATCAGCATCCACTATAACCGGTGTAGAGACCGCCGAGCATATACGGCGAGCATTATCCAAGGTTTCTGCAGCACCCACAAATCCATAATCAGGCATTCCAAATAGTGTCGCGGAGGTGCCATACCCGGTCTGAAACATTGCAGCAAACCCCACAGACTGGGCCATTCTGGCCCCTAGGGCATCATATACACCTGGAACTACCATTGGTTTTTTGCTACGTATGTCATCTATCAGTCCCATTACAATACAATACAGCATATACTTGAATTAAAAGTTGTTACCTGCGGTTACCCCTACAGAGACAAAGGGATTTTAAAATTGTATAAATTTTGCCCAAAAAGTAGCAATACATATGGTTGTCTATAGGATGTCCCATATGCAAAATACCCTAAATCATACTCCCAAGACCATACTGATAATACAGAGGAATTGTGGTTTGTCGTAACAGCTCTCTATCCGGTACTAGTTGGTAATTATGACATTTGGTTATATCATATAGTAAAATTATCAGTACAAAGTAATGATTAACGAATTTGAATTTGCAGACATAGATTGGTCAAACCAAGACATCAATGAAGTTGTAGATTTCTTCACTAAAAAATTCAATATACAAGAAAAGGAAATTACACGGTTGGGGGATCAACTTGCGCAAAAGTATGATGTAATCGCGCAGCAGGCGGACCGGATAAAGCAGTTGGAGGGAGAAGTCACACAGATGAAATCCCGTGGGCGCAGAAGCAGTGGGTCCCGAAGTTACAATATGCGTCAGTACAAGGATTACCCACATCAACCTAGCAAAAGAAGTAGGCCTGATAATCTTGACTCGTGCAAATTTTACACGACACAGCAGGTATAAGTTCTGCCCCACATGCGGAGAACGGCTTGCGGATAAGGCAAGTACGCGCACACGGGAATCCG
>VXON01000003.1 GCA_009840065.1 Cenarchaeum sp. SB0662_bin_33
AATGTCTGTGTAAAATCATGCAAAAATCGGTCTCAAAATATGGGGTCCAGCTCATATGGTAGTCGCTCAAGACGTGGCATCAAGACTTCCGAGATACTGACAACCATATACTCCACCTGCATGATACGCGGGGTAAACCCGTACACCTTCATGAAAGACTATCTCGATGGCAAGCCAGATACGATCCCACTACAGCAAAACTGCATGATTCCGGTCTGTGCTAGTACGTACAAAAACCACCCATTATTGCAGGCCGGCATAATGTGTGGTCCTGATTTTTTACACTGGGATGGTCGATTTTGTTAACTTCATAACCGTGCTAGTGAAAATTTTTATTTTGATCATCAACGTCTATTTTACTTGAAAAATTTTTAATTCCATTTTAAGGGATTTGGGCTTTTTGTGCCTGATCTCAGAATGACGAGCTGTTACTTAATTTTTCATTTAGTACACGCGTCATCGTTTTTACGCACGATCAACTTCAAAAAGCAAAACACTCTCACACATTCATTTTTTGAACTACTGATATCCTGGAACATCGGGGTGCTCAACCGGTTCCGGTGAGCCAACCGCCTAGGCATACCTATACCCCCGTATGGGGCCCCGCCGGAGGCGGTGTACGCCATAGCATTACCCGCCAGCGATATGGTATACTATCAGTGGGACCTGTGCACAAGTCTCTGCTAAAAACCTGGCAGGACTGGTCTTGATGGATAGTGGAGAATTACATACCAACCCCCCATTGCGCATAAACTCTATTTATGGAGCATGTTATGATATACATGGTGTGGATTGCCACAGATGTGAAAACAAGGCCATATATACGCGAAGATACTCGGGGGAGAGTCTGTGCAGGGATTGCTTCTCCCTCTCGATAGTGAGAAAGACGGCCAAGACCATATCAAGATACAATATGATAAAAAGGGGCGATGATGTAGCCATAGCCGTATCGGGAGGTAAGGACTCCCTCTCGTTGCTGCATGTCCTGAACAACTTATCCACGAAGGGGGGCTACACCATAAGGGCGGTTACAATAGATGAAGGTATACCCGGCTATAGGGAGGAGGCCTTGGAGATAGTGGACAAATACTGTAAGGGTATGGGAATACAATACTCCGTCCTCAGCTATAAACAGATGTATGACACAACATTGCAGGAGCGGTTGGAGAAGCGTACGGATAGTACATCATCCTGTTCGTTATGCGGCGTGTTACGACGGCAGGCAATTGAGCAGGCCGCAGCGGGTGCGGATGTAGTAGCCACCGCCCACAATATGGATGATTACATACAGACATTTCTTATAAATACAATGTCCGGTGATGTTTCACGCATAGGGCGAAATGCAGTAGGTACATCTAGGCGGGTACAACCATTTTGTAACATATATGAGTCGGAGATTGTATTCTATGCGTTCATAAATGATATACCATTTCAAAGTGAGCCGTGCCCCCATATGGATGAAGGTATCCGTACCAGTGTGCGTGAATTTCTTAATGAGTTGGAAGAGAAGCACAGTGGCATAAAGAATAACATGAACAAATCCATTCAAAAGATAGCCGGTTTCGTGCAGGATGCTAAAGTGCGCAGAACATGTCGAATATGCGGCCGGCAGTCGACCACCGATGTATGTTCCGTATGTCGTGTGTTGGAGCGCACAGCTTAATGCAGACTATATAATATATGTACATATAGCCCACCATGCTACATAACGACAAACTCCCTCATACTTTTTGATCCTTCCCTGCAGAAAGAAGTGATTTGTGTCTATAAAATAACTGAGTTCCAAGTTATAAATTATGCCTGACATTTTATGGGAGAAAGAATTGGCCATCACATGCGTCATGGCCTGACACTTGTAATCTTCTCGTTGGTATGGTTGGTTCTGGGAGTTTAATGTTGTGCATACTGACTCGGGAAGACTCAGACTTTGAAAAAGCATTCGTCACTGCAAGATGAGCTAAACCTTAGTTTGCATATGGGAGTTGCTGTATAATGTATAGATGCGCGCTGTATTTTTGTGGGAGTGGCTCTTGTCAGTTGTCTCCCTGATAGAATTTGTCCACATAGCGGTCTTTTACCTTAGTCAGCTCATTTCGGGGCAGACTTGATACGGTCTTCCATAGGAGGGATAGTGACTCTTCAAGGTTTCTGTTCTCGTCTAGGGCCTGTGTCAGAAACTCCTTTTCAAATATGTCGCCGGTATCCATGTATCTTAAGTCAATATCGGTAAGGCCCGCCTTGCCAACGATACCTGCTAGAGCCCTAACTTCTTGAGCTCTGGAATATGCATCATAATTCTGATTTGATATCTCTCCGTGGTCTTCACGTGTACGACCCTCGCCTATGCCATCCTTCATCAACCGTGAGAGACTCATCAGTATATTGACTGGTGGATAGATATCCCGCCTGAATAATTCTCTTCCCAACACTATCTGACCCTCGGTTATGTATCCGGTCAGGTCGGGAATGGGATGTGTTATGTCATCTGAGGGCATAGAGAGTATGGGAACCTGCGTGACACTGCCGGCCTTGCCCACCAACTTGCCGGCCCGCTCGTATATTGTAGATAGATCGGTGTACAGATAACCTGGGTATCCCTTACGGCCAGGTACCTCTTCCCGGGCTGCACTAATCTCACGCAGGGCTTCTGCATAGTTTGTCATGTCAGTTAGTATTACAAGTACGTGCATGCCAAGATCAAATGCCATATACTCGGCCACCGTGAGTGCGACCCGGGGTGTTATGATACGTTCAATGGCAGGATCATCGGCCAGATTTAAAAACAGGACACTTCTCTTTAGGGCGCCCGACTCCTCTAGAGTACGCCTAAAGTATTCGGCCTCACTATACTGCACGCCTATGGCAGCAAATACTACGGCAAACTCTTCCTGGGTACCAATTACAGTGGCCTGACGGGCTATCTGCGCCGCCAGTATGTTGTGGGACATACCTGAGCCTGAAAAGATGGGAAGTTTCTGGCCCCGTACAAGTGTAATCATACCATCTATGACAGATACGCCAGTCTGTATGAAGTCTTTGGGATATTCTCTCTGTTCGGGGTTCATGGGAGCGCCGTTTATATCTAGGAATTTGTCTGCAATCGGGTCTGGCAGGCCATCCTTGGGCCGCCCCAATCCATCAAAGACACGGCCCAGCACCTCTTTTGATACGGGCATCTCCATAACCTTGCCTACAAATCGGGTCGATGTGTCAGATATGGACAGACCCGTGGTCCCCTCAAATACCTGTACTATGGCTTTACCATTTCCTATCTCAAGAACCTTGCCTAGGCGCCGTTCATTGTCGGTGGTCTCTACCTCAACCAACTCATCAAACGCCGCGTTTTCAACATCATCAACTATCACCAACGGCCCTTTTATCTCTGCTATCTTACTATATTCGACACCGCCAACAGCAGCCAACTTATCTACGCTCTCCCAAAACAGCCTGATATTTCATAGCCATCATTAGTAGCCTAGAAGACTCTCTTATAAATCAAATTTTATCGAGTAAGAGGTCAACCCCCCCACATGAATGACAGTATTCACGTGACGCTCATATTTCGAATGTTGGAGCTGGGTTTGATCAAAATAACCCCAACTTTG
>VXON01000096.1 GCA_009840065.1 Cenarchaeum sp. SB0662_bin_33
TATTTTAATAAAAAAGATCACTAAAATGTATAAACTTCAATCAATATCACTATGTCCTCTGCGTAAGAGGTCAACCCCCTCCCCCCAACTTCCTTCAAAGGTGTAGTTAGATAACATGAAAGTGTTCTGCTTTTTGAATAGCCAATGATTGTTATTCAAAAACTATTAATCTCATATCGACGTTTTTACGCACGATCAACTTCAAAAAGCAAAACACTTTCGAAAAGTGTTGATTGGCTCTTGGGCGCTAGGTGTGGAAGAATCCTCAGCTTCTGCCTGTGGCATCAAATATGCATAGTTTTAGGATCATTTCTGGACATACTATATAAAAAAACTACATGCAGTAAGGGCTTCTCTGCCTTCTGCTTGCACTGTGATGTTGTATAGTATCTGTACTGCGTGATGTGATTGTGGTATGCCTTTGGGTCACTCTTGAAGGGAACTGGGAAGAAACGCTGACCTGTGTACAGTTGGGAAATTGCTGACCCGGACTGGAAACGCAGGTCTTTGTATATCAGGCGTGCGGAGTGGAAATGAGGTCAAAATAGCGGGGTGGAAATGGTGGTCGTATACCTAGGTTTCTAGTCCAGGTCACAAATTTCCCACCTTTGTATATGTTACAGTTTCTTACCAGTTCCTAATGTTTTTAACTGCCTTCATCTTGACGCCGTCTGGGTTTACACATCCTTGACTTTCACCATGCCTGACATCCATGGGTGAACTAGATCAAAGTACGGATACTCGCCCGCTTTCTCAAAGATATGGGAGAACTTGGCTCCGGGTGCGAACAGGCCGCTGTCGAACATGCCGTTCGGCCCTCCCTCCGTTAGCACGCCACTGATAACCGTATGCGCGGCCACATCGTCATTCGTCCAAACTACCTCTACGCCAACATCCACGGTAATCGTATGTGGAACATAACACCCCTTCGCCTCCTCGCAGCCGGGCACCGAAGATCCTTCGGTGATGGTTACGTGCGCTGGCGACATGTGAGGTATAACTGGCCGTGCGGAATCGCCAAAGAATAACACAAAGTCATACGGGTTGAGTCCTGCACGATTTATCAAACTGATAGATTTTTGTATTCGGGCTTTGGTAGAGCCTAGATCCGTGTTAAGAAAGAGTTTGCCCGCCTCTCTTTTGGTAATAAAAACCCTCCCGTTCTGGTGTATTGGTCGAGTACTGAGTACGGCGTTGTTTGGACCTATCGGCACAGGACAATGCGACTCATTAAGGTAATCTTTGCTGACCAGCCAGTTGGCCACGCCAGACAACATGTCCACCCATGATTTCAGCTCTACTCTACTACCATCCGGACATGTCAACTCCTTAGGGTGCCTCATACCTTTCGCGTATTCTATGTCGGGTAGCTTGACATCACCATCTGGACGGATCGGCCTTGGTGCCGTAGCCGGCCTGTCGGTATCGGGGGTGGGTTTTTTGCGCTTTGTCGCGGGTACTGACCGCGCAGTGGTAGTGGTTCGAACGTGACCGCCGCCCACACGCTCCATCAGCACCACGCGTTTATCATACATCTGTATCTTGTATAGCTCCACCGTGGAGTCATTCTCCGCTCCGAATATCTGGTATTTGTCGAACTCCGGCGCCATTATAATCGCGTACATTTTTCCCAATCAAACGAATTCTTTTGGCGCGAATTGTCCTTCTTTTTCTTATACAGCAGCACGAGATCAGCATTGTGCACCTTCATGGAGTTCAAGTACGCCCTAGCCTGGTCTACCGCCCCTGCGCTACGTTTGTTTTTGTACTCCAAGGCAACGAACGTGTTCAGGTCTGTGTCGAACGCGACGGTGTCGGGGCGAAGTTCGCCTCCGGCCATCTCTTGGAACTCTCTTGTTAGGAATACCAGACCGGGAAACAGTTTCTCAATGTTGACTTCGATCAACTTGTGCAACTGGTCTTCGTTATCAAATGCATAGGCCCTCAACTCATCTAGGGTGGATTTGTCCGACAGCTCGAACATTCGAGTGTTGTATGTATCACCGAAACTGTATCCTCTTGCCATTGGCACCATTTATGGCATCCAGGTTTTTATTGATTATGCGCAGTGGATTGTCCCAAATACGGCACCTGTCCCAAATAGCGACTAGCGTGGAAACGGCGGCCTGTGTACATTGGGAATGTGGAGTGCAAGTAGGGGTCTGGAGTGAGAACGGCGGTCAGGTCGACTCTGAGCCACTTTTTTGTCAAGGTCATTATGTCTTGACACCTTCAATGATAAGTCATGATAAGTAATGATAAGTCATGATAAGTAATGATTATAACACAATATGATGATGTATAAACCATAGATGTCAACAAAAGATACCCCCAAGTTCTCCAAGTCGGACAGGGCGCTCATGGTAGTCAGTGATGCCACCATATACGGTTCTACACGTCTCCAAAAGTACGGATTTCTACTTACCCAGCAATACAAGAAAGAGATGGAGGGTATTGCAAAAGCCACGCCGGAATTAAAGTTCTACGACGACTGGGCGCCGCTTTGGTTTGGACCATTCAGTAAGAGTTTGGCCAAGGACATCGATGCCTGTATGCAGAACGGTCTCATATACAAGGAGCCCGTCAAACTGTCTCAGAACTCGTTCAGGTATGGTTTAACACTTAAGGGACGTAGGAAGTGGCGTGCCATGCTGCATAAATCCACCAAAGATATTACTGCCATCCACAAGAAGGTGATGAACCTGCAAAAGATGCGCTTGGAGAGGCTACTGGAGTATATCTACTACGCGTACCCCGAGTATACCGTGAATAGCACCATACGGGAAAAGATTTCAGGACTCTAACCGGAAAGTACTCCGTATATAATATTGGAGTGGCATTATTGCGCACAAGAAACACGCAAAGGCCACCACTGCGGACACAAGCAAGTCCGGGCTATACCCAAGAGCCGTTGCAAACCCTACAATGCATATCATAACCATACAAATACCGTCAATAATTATACCATGACTATTGGCTTCCATCTTTCCTTTAATATTACCCAGTGCCATGTAGGTATTGGATAGCGAACCACTTCCTTTTTCGCGAGTATTGTTAGCAGAATCTCCTGTAGATTGTCCACTGTTACCCTGCGCGGTCTGGGCAGAATGGGTTATGGTGCCTGGTTCCTCATCTATTACATTAATGCGCTTCCTATATTCACTATCAACATATAGTAGGCGTAGCACAATACCACCAGCAACAATAACCATTAATCCGGAGATGATTGCAAATACACCAATACTCATTCCCATACCAATCACATCTCCTAACTGAATCTCCTCATTTACTATATCCGGAATGGTTCGAGTGAGTGTGAGAATGAGGGCGGATATCATGATTGAGGGCATTAATATGATGGCAATACCCAAATCTGACAACCATCTGACCCGTGAAATCCAACTCGGTCTATTCCAGAGCAGTATGGATGCGGGAGCCGGTAGTAGTGGTAACGACATCCATCCTGGGGATGGCACACCATACATATTCAGCACCACTAAAAAAATAAGTGCTCCAACACATACCCCACTAATAAATATCGCATAGCTGTAGCGTCCGGAAATCATGTCGCTTAGCTGAAGCTAAGCTTACACCACAAGAA
>VXON01000095.1 GCA_009840065.1 Cenarchaeum sp. SB0662_bin_33
ATTCGTGACTAACGACCAGAATGTAGCGCGACATGATTTCCGGATAAAACAGTCCCGTTGATTTCCCAGAACCTTTTTGGGCTATGTACTCTATCTCCCACTATGTTCTATGTATCTATAATTTCCCAAGAAAATGTTTTGCTTTTTGAAGTTGGCATTAGGTTAGGCCAATATGGCATCCATCCGTAAAAGTAGTCTTTTGTTTGGAGTAATAGATGTGGCCTGATCAGGCACACATCAAAAATCCATGCGCAGACTTACCCATTGGTATGATTATACGGGCTGGTCATCTGATATATCCATCAGACCAGCCGTACGTTAGATGATTTTTCGGTAGAACCTCTCGTTTCGTATCCTAGCGTATGATGTGCACTCATCTGTTTATATCAACATTATATGGCCACAAATCCTATATCGCCTCTAATTGCACTTGGTCAGGTCATGCCTATTTTCCCAAACAAAAGACTGCTTTTTACGGATAGGGGCCATACTGGACCGACAAGTACCCAACTTCAAAAAGCAAAACACTTTCCTTGGAACTATAAAACAAATTCTACGGGGAGGTGGTCTCATGGGGGTAACTCCACATAGTAACCGAGACGGCAGAGTCCCGGCTGCTGCGGTCAACCGGTCCCAGAGAACCGAGTCGCAACAACGACATACAAAACTGGTTGTACAGCATAGACATCGAGGATGTGGAACCTGAATGGCCTACTGGAGATGGCCCGGTAGATATCTTTCTGCCTGGCCGCCGCGTTATAATAGAAGTCAAGAAGGGTGGGCGACCCAAGAACGGTCCTGATGTATCAGGTACAGGGGCGCAACGTTCCGGAGAATCTGCATACGAACAGTTGGAAAGATACATCTCAGCCGAAAGGACAAAAGAACAACAATATCTGGATGACGCTACCGAGGACATCACGTGGTTGGGCTGCATTACTGATGCGCGCAGATGGTGGATATACGAGTGGGAACAGGAACGACATACTAGTGGACGCAAACTAAGTGGTTGGCAGGGGACGACACTTACCAAACAAAACATAGGCGCCCTGCAACACATGCTTTACCGGCAGGTAGGCAAACCATGGGCTCCGGCAGACCCTAGCAAACTATTTGATAATTCATTGACAATGCTTCAAGAATTATACGAACGCGAAAAGGACGTTCCGGCCACCATAACACAACGTGGGATGTGGCTGCAACAACTTCAGGCTAGCGGAAATGCACCCGCAGATGATCAAGATGCCGTGTTTGTGCGGCATACACTACTCATACTCATAACGCGATTGATCACACAGGATAAGGAGATAAGAGGGGGATTTGTCCAGTAGGTACCGGGGGATAGTGATGTGGTCTGGAATCTGACCGCAATCATCAACCGATACGACTGGCGGCGGCGCTCCACCGACATACTGCGTTCACTATATGGTCACTTTATACCGGGCAAGCACAGACGGTCGTTCGGGGAATACTACACGCCGGATTGGTTGGCTGAACATATCTGCTACAAGATAATATCCGAGAGATACATTAAGACACAGCTGAACAGGTTTAGAAACGGCGAGGCTGTTAGTGGCGTGTTGGACCCATTTTGCGGTTCCGGCACATTTCTGGTTCATGCCATTGGCCGTATCTCAAACTCAAAGGCATTATCCGAGGCTAGGCTTTCTGAACGGCAGAGGGTAGATTTCATTTCCAGTATGATATATGGAATGGACATACACCCAGTCGCTGTCGAGATGGCGCGCGCCAACGTTCGACGTCTCCTTCCGAGTGCCGACCAAATTAACGTATATCAGGGCGACTCGCTTTTGATATCGCGGTCAGATAGTTCGGTACTCAGTGTCGGTGGTGAAAATATGTTTTTGGAGTCGCCAGGAGGCAGGAAGTTGATAATTCCCAAGAGTTTTCTAAAAACAAATGACAACATAAGGGCGTTCGTGGAATCAGCCAAAGACGGAGCAAAGTTTCCACCCGGTTTGGACACGGGACTCAATATGGATGAGAGTGATACAGTCAAACAGGCTCATTATATCATGACCGATATCATCAAAGAGGAGCAGAACGGTATCTGGTACTGGTATATTGTAAATCAGGCGGCGCCCATCCTACTCAAAGAGAAGAAGGTAGGTCGTATAGTGTCAAACCCTCCATGGGTGGCTCTGCAAGAGATTCAGGTTGCAACACGGAAGGCTGAGATAACAAGTATGGCCAAGAGTATGGGTCTGTATGTGGGTCGCGTGGTAGCCGGAAAACTTGATGTCGCAATGCTGGCCATGGCGCGCTCAACAGGCCTATATCTGGACGGAAATAGGACAGGTTGGGTTCTGCCGCAGGGCGCCATGACAGGAGCAGGCAACTGGGAGAAACTAACCAAACTATACGAGGGACGAATGACAGAGATGTGGGATTTAGGTAGACTAGTGTGATGGGTGGTAAGTGGTTGACGTATGTGGTATTAATCAACTAAATAGAATCTTCTTAGCTACAAGTCTGTCTTTATCACTTGTGTATTTGAAGATGAGTCGTACTTTAGATCCAATGGTAATTTGAAGATTCATAACCTTAACATTACAACTATAATTGTTCATAGTATCAATCCAGCGTGCTAAGCGATGGACTGCTTTAATTGCCTTGTCTTGTAATTCAGGATCTAATTTTTGTTTCATTTGCTCATTAAAAAGATTAGAAAGGGAGTATTTTATCATGTTATTATTTACTCACTAATCAACTTTCTCAATGCAGCTTCGAGTTCGTCAGGGGTATTGTACGTGCATGCAATTTCGTCTTCTCCCTGCTGATATGGCCCAAAGTCATCATCGGTGTTCATGATATTATAGAGACAAAAATACCATATAAACCAATCACCCTGTTTTCGATTTTACCGCAGCCTGTATCATAGTTAGATATTTGTTGTCGCCCTCTACATGTATCCCTGCAACCTTACCAGGCGTTTGGCCATCCAAACCAAGATGTGGCCTTACATGGTTATGATATATGCGCAGGCCCGATAGTATGGCAGAGTCTTCCTTTTTCAAACCACGTGTAACCTTCTCTCTATGTCGTAGTGTGGCACCATTGAATGATTCCATTTGGTTGTTGTTCATGTCACCAGACAGGTGAATATGCCGTATGTGTTCAGAATCCTTGTGCAGAAAGTTCTTTGATTTGTATTGCTTCTTCCATGCATTATGGAAGTTGGCGGCCTTGTCACTGATTAGTGTGGTTGGGACTTTGCCTGTTACCTTCTTTGCTTGTTTGAACATGGGTGCCACATCGTCATTACCTTTATGCTCAGCCACAATCTTGGCTATCCAAAATCGGGTCTCGCTGTCCAGCATGGCGAATAGATATTTGTGATTGCCTTTGATTTTTAGATATAGTTCATCTGTTCTCCACTGTTCGCCGACTTGTGGTGTTATCTTGTCAACGAATGCCTCCATCAATACGGCATATTGTTTAGCCCAGTTCTGGACGGTGATGTGGGTTGTCTTTAATCCAGTCATGGTTAGGGCGCTTGTGGCGGGGACCCCGTTAGAACGAGACCGATCCGCAACAAAGACATTTGGAGTA
>VXON01000082.1 GCA_009840065.1 Cenarchaeum sp. SB0662_bin_33
GTTTTTTACAGATGTATCCAACCGAGCGCCCAACTTCAAAAAGCAAAACACTTTCCCAAGGTTGTCATTCATGTGAGGGGGGGTTGACCTCTTACCCAAGCCTCACAACAAGGACAATTACAGCCTCTAACTACAGGACACACTACTTTATGAAATTCCTTTATTATCAATTTTATGTAGTGCTTGTCCCTTCATTTCAGTTTCCGAAGGGACTTGCGCACTTCCCCTTTATGTACCTTGAGATCCAACCCCTAATTTCACACACTGTACTTGGCTAGGTAGTGCATATTTCCCCAAACAAAAGACTCCTTTTTACGGATGTATCCACGTACTTCAAAAAGCAAAACACTTTCGTGAAATCTACAACTTTATTGATGTCTTGGTTTGAGCAGTCTATGTCTGCAAATTCAAATTCACTAATCATTACTTTGTACTGATAATTTTACTATATAATATAACCAAATATCATAATTACCAACTAGTACCTGATAGAGAGCTGTTACACAATATCACACTAGTCCCTCCAAGATGAGCGGTGTCCTGATCTGGCAAGTCGCCGCTTGTGTATTATGACATATACTGTCGCGGCAATCATACCCACCACTCCTACCAGCAGCATGTATAATGAGACAAATCCCAGTGACGCCTCTACCGCGCCAGGCTCGGGCCCTAGTATCGCGGTTATGGCTGCCGGCTCAAAATCCGTCTCCACCACCAAGGTGTACTGATACGTCTCATCCACCGGAAATCTCTCCTCATATAGTGCATCCTGTATAACGGCTGATGTGATTACTGACCGGAGTGGGCCAAGAACGGTAGCCTTTACACCCATCCCTTCAGTGTAATTCATTATCTCTATGGCATATATGCCTCCCTCGCCCTGCTCAAGCTCGGCGGTTATCTCCAGAGGCATACCCACATCTATGGGGCCAGTACCAATGGACAACGAGTCAAATATGGTCTGGCTTGCAAATATGGATACGCCAAGTCCGGCAGCCAATATTGCGGCCATGCTCAGCAACACTATAGTAGGTTTCTGCATGTTGTTTAATTTTTTATACCACATGATTAAAACTTATGCCGGTATCGAATGATTTTACTGAGACTCGCGCAAAGCTATTATCAGGATGATTATGCCTCATATTTAATGGAGATAACGGTAAAGCAGATGTACGACATAGAGAATGCAGGCCACGCAATGGGATTTCATAAAATACTGATGATGGAGAATGCAGGGGCGGCCTCCGTGCAGAGGCTGCTGAACCACATAGAGGACATATCATCCAAGACCGTACTAGTTGTGGCCGGCATGGGCAACAATGGGGGGGATGGACTAGTTATGGCAAGACACTTGGCCGGATATGGGGCAGCCGTTACGCTGGTTCTAATGGGAAGATCATCAGAGATAAAGACGGTCGAGTGCCAACAGAACTATGACATACTCTCAAAGATGCCATCCATAGAAATACTAGACAAAATAGACACCACAATACAGTACGACATAATAATAGATGCCATGCTAGGCACCGGAATCACGGGCGACATACGGGAGCCATACAACTCGGCCATATCATACATAAACGACTCAGAGTCGTTTGTGCTGTCGGTAGATGTACCATCCGGTCTGAATCCGGATACCGGCAATACCTGCAATACCGTCACATATGCTGATGTCACCGTAACATTTCACAAGATGAAGCGGGGCATCCACAAGCGGCCAGACATAACCGGTACATTATACACAGAGGCCATAGGAATACCACCCGAAGCCGAAGAGGGCATAATACAATGATAAAGATAAAGCAGATACCAGTAGGTTCGATGCAGAACTTTACCTATATAGTGCATGATGAAGATACTAGGAAGGCCATTATAATAGACCCATCATGGGACTTGGACAAGATTACGAACTTTGTGTCAAAGAAGGAATTAGAGCCGGTCAGCATAGTCAATACACATCATCATTTTGATCATACACTGGGCAACCAGGCACTCTCTCAGCGATTACGCATACCCATCATACAGCATCCCAGTTCGGGCCTGCCGCACAACACAGACATAGACGAGGGGGATACGGTAGATTTTGGGGAGTGTACGCTGCAGGTGCTACACACGCCGGGCCATTCACAGGACGGCATATGCCTGCTAAACGACAGATACAAGATAATATTTACCGGCGATACGCTCTTTGTAGGCAGCTGCGGGCGGACCGATCTGCCCGGGGGCGATGCGGCGCAGCTATACCACTCACTGCAGCGACTATCGAAACTTGATGATACATACACCATATACCCAGGACACAACTACGGCGGAACCACCAAAAGCACCATACAGGAGCAGAGAATGACCAATCTGGCACTACAGCCACGCACAGAAGAAGAGTTTCTGGTACTGTTGGGATAGGCTTGTCCCTAAAATCAGGCCGGACACTCTTTGTTCTGGTGCTGTCATATACGGATACGGCTAGGATACCCGGAATTACGGTTGCCGGAGCCACTCCCCAGGATACCATATATACGCCCCCCGCCGATGCCGAACTGATACATTATGGGCACTGCATCTCCATACCAGGCCTGCCCATGACACCCGATGGCAAGCCCACACCCGCACTACTGACGAGGGCGGCCCTGTTGCATGCAGACATACCATATATAGTAGTGGATGCCGGCTGCGTCATACCACCACGGATGCCCCACATACATACAGGCATAAAGCCCGGAAAGAACATAGAGGCTGGGCCGGCCATGTCGCATGTAGATGCCACACATACAATACAGTCAGGCGAATACATGGGCCGTACGCTATCATCACTCTGTGACAATTTAATCATAGGAGAGTCCATACCAGGCGGCACCACCACAGCACTGGCGCTTTTGCGGGGACTGAACCTACAGTATATGGTAAGCTCATCAATGCCAGACAATCCGGTACAGATAAAAGAGAGGGTGGCATCAGCAGCCACATCACGCCTAAACATGGATACATACATGGATGTTGCAGTACAGACCGCCGACCCCATGATACTCTTTGTGGCAGGCATGTTAAATTCAACATCATCAAATATTATACTGGCAGGAGGTACACAGATGCTGGCCGTGCTGGCCCTAGCTACAAAGATGGGACATAACACAAAAAACACCATGCTGGCAACAACTACCTATGTAGCCGATGATCCTGACATATCATTCTACAGGCAGGCCGAGTTGTTTGGAGTTCCCATAGTATCGGTGAGGCCGCATCTAGAGAATTCCAAGCATGCCGGAATCCGGGCATACACAGAAGGGTTTGCCAAGGAGGGGGCCGGAGCCGGGGGCGCCATACATGCCGCCCAGACAATAAGAGGCGATAAAATACTACCATACATAGACAGGGAGTATGATAACATATTGCACAAATGTGGCTGATTATGCCAGGTTTTCTAAATAATCGAAAGTGTTTTGTTTTTTGAAGTTGGGTACTTGTCGGTCCAGTATGGCCCCTATCCGTAAAAAGCAGT
>VXON01000161.1 GCA_009840065.1 Cenarchaeum sp. SB0662_bin_33
TGTAAGTGTAAGAAAAAGTAATTGTTGCCGCACACTCCCGCGACCCTAAAATAACTACTATGCATACAGGCCAATATTGTTACATCCGCATACGTGATTCTATCTTGTAGCACAGACATAACTCGTGTACTTCTCCAAAAATGAGACACATACAATCTCAGTAGTGTGTATGGGCGATTTTAGTACTGCATAAACTTATGCACGCCGCTATAGATTTACCACATTCAATAAGAGCTTGAAACCCATGTTTGCAGGGGTCTGCCTATCCCACTATCTTTATCCTAACTGACACTTTCACATACGTGCAAAATTTAATCAGTACGCGTAGGCAGCATCCTGCTCCCGTTGCACATCTATTATGTGGTCTAACATGCTTATCTGCTCTGAACTGAGCCTGTCGATGAATCGGCCCTTGAGGTTTTTTGCCTCCGTGGATGTGGGCAGTGTATGGTATACGTCCTCCTCAAAGATATGTCTGCCTATTGTGACATTACGGACGGAGCAGGCTACCTCTTGTCCGGTACGGACTTCCTGTATGGTCTTGCCATCGTGCTGCAGCTGGTGTATAATACCCACCCTGCGGCCATTTGTATTCATAAAGGGTGTCTTTGAGCGTAGTGTACCCCCCTCTATCCGTATGCCAAAGACGGCCGGATTACTATTCCGGAAAGTATATCCCTTCAGAAATGTAAATTTGGCCAATGGTGTTATCTCTGCAAATACGGCATCCTCCTCATGTATTATATCCTGGCGTACCCACTCTGTATAATCATCTATCAACTTGTATATCACACGTTCTTGGAATATGCGCACATGTCCAACATCGGCCTCCTCGGTAGCATCAGGAAATACCTTAACGTTAAAAGCTAGGATTACTCCTAACCGTCTGTCAACATCCTTAGTGGCCCGCGCCTCCATCACATCCCGACGGTTTACGGGACCGATATCTGCCTTTGCTATCTGCACCCCCTTCTCATTTAACATCTGCACCATCGCCTCTAGGGATCCTATTGTATCGCACTTTAGTGTTACGCCCCGGGTCTGTGTGTCTATAAAGACAGACTCCATCTCCGAGCGTATCATATCGCTATACATCTTAATATCGCCCTCATTCTTGGCCACGTATAGTGTACTTCCAGGTAGTACTCCATCAAGGTCAGGTGACGCTATCTTGAGCCCTGCCGCTGCCCTCACATAATCCACATCCTGAAACTTATCACGGGGATCCCGCATCTCATCCAGTGGTTTTGGCAGCAGTATGGCTTTTGGCTTTGTTACTATGATGCCATCCCGCTTGGCCATGATGATGTGGTTGTCTTTTTTTATAATACCATCAATTAGTATTATGTTGGCCGTCCCACCAAGGCCAGTCTCATGATTGGCTTCTAGTATTATACCCCGCGCCTCCTTCTCATCCTGCTCTAGTCTATACTTCATGTATTGCTGTGTGAGGGCAACTAGGACTGTGAGAAGCTCGGGTATTCCCACACCGGTCTTGGCGGATATGGGTATTATCGACACCTCGGACCTAAAGTCTTTTACACGATAGAACACCTCCGACTTGTATCCTAGAATTGAGAGTGTGCCTACTATGTCGTATATGCTTCTGTCAAGCTCGGTGCGTACCGTCTCATCCTGCTCCTTGACCGCTTCAGAGATAAAGGGTGTTGACGTTCCTCTCCAACCTGATATCTGATCGCACTTGTTGAGCGCAATCACAAATGGAACCTTTCTGGACTTTAATATCTTAAAACTCTCCTGTGTTTGAGGCTGAAAACCGCGGGCTGCATCAACAACTAGGATTGCTATGTCTGCTGCCGAGCCGCCCCTACTCCTTAGGTTCTTGAATACCTCGTGACCCGGTGTGTCGATCACCAAAATTCCCGGTATGATCGAGTCTGACTTTAAGCGGTCATATAAACGACCACACGTCTTTTTTACCGTATCATGGGGAAGAAAGCTAGCCCCAATATGCTGTGTTATGCCACCGGCCTCTCTTCCCTGAACTCCGGTACCCCTTATCTTGTCCAGCAGTGATGTCTTTCCTGAATCAACATGCCCTAATACGGCCACTATTGGCTGGCGAATGACCAAGTCACGAAAACACCACGCCTGATTCGTACTTGAAACTCTCTGCCGAGTCTGATGCGTGTATGATATTCATGGCTACGTCCAGTCCAAAATCTCCACGTATGGAGCCGGGCTGGGCCTCATGTGATCGTGTACTCCCAATCATTAGTCGTGTGGCACTCACTGCGTGGTCCCCCTCTATTATGGCTGCAACTGCGGGACCTGACGTTATAAACGAGACTAACTCTTCAAAGAACGGCTTGTCCTTGTGTACGTTGTAGAACCTCTCTGCCTGCTCCCTGTTAAACTGAAGCATCCTTAGACGAATTATAGTAAACCCCTTGGACTCGAATCTGTATATGATGCGGCCAACCAGTCCCCTGGATACTGCATCGGGTTTTATGATGAATAGTGTTCTATCCGACATGTGATTTTAACCACCCCGCTTGATGCCACCCTTTACGTACTTTTTGGTCCACTTTAGTTTTCTGGGATCTCTCTTTAGTACTAGGGCATTCTTTTTACACTTTGATGAACAGAACCACAATATGTTACCATCATTCTTTGCGAGCATTGTGCCCGAACCCTTTGCGACAGGACGATTACAAAACGTACAGGATTTTACTAAAAGACTCATTACCCATAATGCACCTACTTTATCTTCTTGGCCTCCCTCTCGGTCTCGCGCAGCATCAATGTCTCTTGTACGCGTACGGACCCCTTTACATTACGGGTTAGTATCCGGCCCTTGTCCTTCCCATCTAATATGCGCACACGAACCTGTATGACCTCGCCGGCAATTCCGGTCCTACCAACTATCTGTATGACCTCGGCTGGGGTTACCTGATCCGCTTCGGCACTCATTTGCTAGCGCCTCGAATGGCTGCTAGTGACTCAATTATCTGTTCAACAATATGCTTTGCATCTCCAGAGTCCATGATTGCTGTAGCGGCAGATTTTGTCTCTAATCCCAATGACTTACCCATCTCTTGTTGACTAGGCACAAATGCAAAAGGTATACTCTGCTCATCACACAATATGGGAAGATGTGCAACTACCTCTGGCGGATCTACATCTTCGGCAACTATGACAATCTTGGCAGTGTTTCGTTCTATTGCTTTTGTCACCTCGTTGGTTCCCTTCTTGACCTTTCCACTGCTGGAAGATATTCGAAGTGCCTCATATATTGGATTAATCAGATCCTCGGGAACGTCAAACTTTACATAATATCCCTTGGCCATCTTTAGAGACTCCTCATGTGCATATGGTAATTCTAGAATTTGGTTTTAAAAGCGTTTGCAAATTTAAAATTAGTTTAAAACTTATGTATATAATGGCGTGCATAAGTTTCTGTTGTTTAATTTTCGCACATAAGGCGATTTTGCTATTATAAAGATCGTTATTATTATG
>VXON01000149.1 GCA_009840065.1 Cenarchaeum sp. SB0662_bin_33
GTGGAAGACCATCATAGGCAACGCCAGTCTGGCCGCCAGGGCAAAGGAGGCGAGGCCATAGAAGATGTGATGGACTATATAGGTTGCTTAAGGCAACCAGGCACCATACTCCCATATTCAGATCATCCTCCCAACAAAGTCTGCCGGTGTGTGGTCGTGGTAAAGTTCCGCCGGCCGAAGAATACAAAAGATGCGCCATCCACCAACAGTTAACGCACAAAGACCATTTTAGCGATAAAACTATAAGATACAAATTATCACAATGTACAAATTGGAGGACTCTAATACCGCAACGGCACGAACCTCAAAGGTTGCGTGCATAGAAAAGTTCAAGTCGTGGTGGACGCTTGAAGAGATAGTAGAGGTTATATCAGAGCTCAGCATGGGTCTGGATGTCCTGTTCCAGATACAGAAAGGGAGTAGGCTTGAGGTGACACAGGATAGCATGGCCGAGGTGCTCTATGACCTAGTCGGACCTAGGTTCCTAAGAACCATTGGTAATGATGCGGAGGCGCGCCGTACATTTCTGACACTGATAATAGTTACGGGCATAAACAAGGGTCTGTTTACAGAGGATGGCCTCCTCAAGGCCGCATCCGAGGTCGCTCCAAAGGGCTCCATAAAGTACATGAACGACATAATCAACATGCGCCCCATACAAAAGTGGTGCCTGAAGCTGGCAGAGGTGTTTGGCCTGCCGGCATCCGTCGCCGAGAAGGAGCACGCCGAGGAGCCGCCGTCCATAGAGACCGTGGAGCCGCATCTACAACTAAACCCATTATATGATTATCAGTACTCTACCGGCAGATACGTGCGAAATATACTTGAGGGCAAGGAGTTTGAGGGTAAGAAGGAGAAGAAGGAGGTCAAGAGAAAACTAATCGCGGTACCCACCGGTTCTGGAAAGACCCGTATGATCACAGAGACACTGATTGACTGGCTCAATGATGGCAAGCCCTCAAATAACGCGCAACAGCACGACTCTAGGTTTATACTCTGGATTGCCCAGTCCCACGAACTCTGCGAGCAGGCGCGCAGCACGTTTCGGGATGTCTTCAAGTCCATGGGTGCGCAGGGGACCATAATGAGACTGTACAAGTTCTGGGGAAGGGAGAATGCTCTGCCCGCACTGGACATAGAAGACCTGCTGGATGAGCGCGGTATAATTGTGGCATCAATACAGTCACTGTATAGTGTCAGCCAGAACAGGCCCGAGGCCCTAGAGATCTTGGGAAACTCCGTATCATGTATTATAGTGGATGAGGCACATCACTCTATAGCACCATCTTACTCAGCCGTACTTCGAAAGATGGGGTTCAACTGGGACAACCGCAAAAAGGAGATATCCGAAAAGGGAATCGTATTACTGGGCCTGACCGCGACACCCTTCCGTGGGGCCGGAGACGGTGAGACTGAACGCCTGCACCGGTGGTACAACGGGGTACACTTTCCCAAAATATCATATCTAGAGTCCTCCCTGAACATTCGCCCCCATGCCCTTATAGACTGCCCATCGGCAGCATATACTGACGATGTGGTACGGATACTGGGGTCCAGGTCGTATGACTTTGAGGGTTTTATAACAAGGTACAGCTGGATGATACACTCGCATGACAACAAGGAGTGGACCTACAAGGGACAGAACATCTTTCATCGATTCAAAAAGCCTGGAAGATACGAGGTGGAGCTCACCGTCATGGACAATGATGGTAATGTGGGCGTGGCCGTCTCACTGATTGACGTGTACAGGCGGACGGGCCCGCAGGTGATAAGCCCCAAGGAGGGACAGAAGGACCTGTACGGGAAACTGATACAGAGGGGTATATTGTGTGATGTATACCACAAGGTGGTGGTGTCACATGAGGCCATTGAGCTTAGCAACAAGGACATTTCAGATATAGAGATGTATGGTGAGTTTCAGCCAAAGACACTCGGCCAGATAGGCTCAAACTTTGATCGCAACACGCTAATCCTAAACACAATAAAGAACCTACAGGATATGGGCCGAAGCAAGATACTCTTCTTTGGATGCAGCGTGGAGCACTCGCGCAAGATTGCCATAGCCCTCAAGGCGATGTACAATGCCAATACAAGATATGTGGACTCGGCCATGGACATGGACTCTAGAATTGCCGCCATACATGAATTTCGGGAGGGTGATGTCGAGGTGCTGTGTAACTTTGGCGTGCTTACAACAGGCTTTGATGCGCCTGGCGTGGATTGTGTCTTTGTGGGCAGGCCAGTCAAGAGCGCCCTTCTATATACGCAGATGGTGGGCCGGGGCATGAGGGGCATCAGGACCGGCGGTACCGATGATATGCTTATCGTTGATATTGATGATAACTTTCAGTTGAACCACACAAAGTATGCTCCGCTCAGCGCATCGATGGGCTGGCGATTATACCGGGAGTATTGGAAGATCTGGAAGGAGGAGGAAGAAGAGGAAGAAGCAGAAGAGCCCGAGATTGACGTATCACATACATGCTCCTCCTGTGGTATAGTGTGTGATGGTCCCCTGCAGATAAAGAAGGTATTTGGGTTTGAGTGTCCTGATGAGACGCTGGTACAACTGTGCCAGGATGGTAGCCAGGCACTCCCTCAGATGTGCCAGGCATGCCGGAACAAGTAGCGGCATACAATGGCATCCCACACATGATACGGGCTTGGTATTTGGCGTTGTTTGTCACATTTTTGTTTTTTACTATTTTCTATTTTGAAAGTGTTTTGCTTTTTGAAGTTGATCATGCGTAAAAACGATGACACGTGAAATTAATGGTTTTTATTAATAATGATGGGCATTTTAAACGATTTTTTGGTATTAAATTGGCTATTCAAAAAGCAAAACATTTTCGTATTTTCTACATTCAAACACCTCTTTGGTGAGTACGTTATGGCCCTAAAATGGGATAATATCGTACAGGAGATACACCTCAAAGTAAACTTGTACACCAGATGGAGTAATAGTGGCATAGTTAGCACAAAGTCTGTTTTTGTATCAAATGATAAAAGATCATATTATATAAGAAGAATTGCGACACAGAATTAGCCTTGGTGTCAAATAGTTTTCAAATAGTTGGTACATGGCCTATGCGTACAGAACTCTCAAACAGGACAAATGCACTGGCGACAAACGCGCTTGCCTCTTCTATAATGCTGGTGTGTCGTGAGCGTAATTCCGCCGCAAAGGCAGTTACGCGACGGGAGTTTGTAAATGCATTAAAAACCGAGTTACCACCTAAATTGCATCATATGCAGGCTGGATGTATCGCTCCGGTAGACTTGGCTCAGGCGGCCATCGGATCTGGAATGGTCGTATTCACTATAGCGGCGTGCATAAGTTTCTGTAGTTTAATTTTCGCATATAGGGCGATTTTGCTATTATAAAGATCGTTATTATTGTGCACATTACACGGCGCGGTGTGCTCCACGCATCGTTTAATAGGAAATTTAATAAATT
>VXON01000073.1 GCA_009840065.1 Cenarchaeum sp. SB0662_bin_33
CCAATATTGTTACATTCGCATACGTGATTCTATCTTGTAGCACAGACATAACTCGTGTACTTCTCCAAAAATGAGACACATGCAATCTCAGTAGTGTGTATGGGCGATTTTAGTACTGCATAAACTTATGCACGCCGCTATATCCCGCATGGCAGTGGCGTAACATCACCCAACTTTGTGGGGGGAATCTGGCCACTCGGTGATAGAGTCCACACGTATGGCAATAATGCAGTCTGTATCCTTGTATAGAGCCTGAGCTGCCTCTTGGTGTATATCTGTATAGTATCGCATCAGTATCTGTTCTGCCAAATTACCCACCTGTGTGGGGTCTAAGATTAATCGTGCAGACCCTCTTCCCATTATGCCATATATGGGTGCCCGTACCCCTTCATCTACACAGAAGGCAGCAGTCTTTGTATGTTTTACATTTCTTGCCTTTACAGTTTGTGTATTGGTTCCTATGTATATGGTATTGTCATCGTACATATACCACACAGGTACTACGTGCGGCTCACCATGCTCATTTGTGGTAGCCAACCTCATGATCTTTTGGTGCTGGAGAAAGTCAACGCGCCGGGACATTACGCCGCAACCCCAAGATTATCATGAGACATCCAAAACCTATCATACCTAGAGATATCTTTTCATTGGTAAATTCACTATTCAATATAAAGTCCCCCACAAACTCAAACCCCCATAGAGCTATCTGCCGTACTATAACTATTATGGCTGATACTATAAACAGTACACCTAACGCTGTATACCAGTTACGTCCGCGCCTATAATATTCAGGACTCATCTAGACTATTTTAATCCCTGGATTTTTAATTCTGTTCTGAATCATTATGTTTAGTAGTATGGGCGTGGATATCTCTACCATATATGACAATCTACTACCTCCTATGTATAGTGGACGAAGTCCATCAATCTCATTTATCAGACCATTTACAACATCCACGGCCCCTTTGTCATCACCACATACGAATATGTCATAGTCTAACTCTCTTTTGAGGTTGGCCAGTTTCTTCTCTGATATGACATGAAACGCCGACACCAATCTAGAGGGGTCCTTCATGTGATTCTGTACCATCTGATGGGCAAACTGTTTGTTGTCACGAAATGGAATAAACTCAAACCCCACATCTGTCTTCTCCATGGGTACTATGGGCGATACCACTATGCAGTCATCTTTGATATTATTCAAGACATCTGGGCAGGTAGAGTCAATATTTTCATATCCAATGGATAGTAGTAATACATCGCTATCTGATGCAATTGATAGGTTGTCGCTACCAGTTATGGTTCCTTGGATGCTGCCGTATGCCTCTTTGGCATCACTCTCATAGATCGCAGCACTCTCTGATGCCCTCTGGGCATTTCGCGATCCCACTAAAACGTCATGACTCTTACACCATCTCATGGCAAACCCTTTACCCATACCTCCGGTCCCACCAACTATTCCCACCTTCAATATATAATGTCATAGTGAATGTTCTTATTATCTTTATAGTATGGCTATACTGTTGGCCTCGTTGATATTCCTACGTCATGGCCAGGCTCAGAACAATGTTGAACGACGGCTTGTGGGGCGCCTGCCGAACGTACCCCTCACTGCTGAGGGCAAGGCTCAAGCAACGTATGCTGCTGCATGTATCGCGGACATGCAGGTTAGCCGCATATACTCTAGTCCCATACAGAGAGCCATGGAGACTGCGCAAATTGTCGCTAAACACAACTCATTGGAGGTTATTCCGGACGATAGACTTACAGAGATAGACATGGGTGGACTTACCGGTAAGACGTATAATGATTTGATGGAGCGATACGGGAACATATTTCTACACTTCTATCAGGGATCTGATGATTTTACAAATATGGGCGTCGAAACATTTGCAAGCGTCCGTAACAGAATACTTGACATTGTATCTTATATACAACAGAAACATGCCGGCGAGAATGTACTATTAGTCACACATATGGATCCCATCAAGGCCATGCTGTCTACCATACTGAACATGACGCCTCAAAATCTATATCACCTGATCATAGCCAACGCATCATTGAATATATTTTTGAATAGCGAGGGTATATTCTCCGTGGGCAGTATAAACGTCATGGAGCCTTCACGACTGGTAAAACTCTGGTGAATTACATATACAGACCAACCACCTTTTTGTGTGTGCCGGCTTTGAGTTCCTCCCATAAGAACGAAGTATTCGTTCCTGCGAGATCATTGTGCATCCCAAAGTTTTACAACTTTGGATTTTGCTTGGCGCCTCATATGACCATGACGCGTGCCATGGCCTAGTACATAGAACCTTCTACGCCTAGACACCCCTTACCATGGGTGTTTGCCGTGCAGTGTTTTGATGTACGGCTGGGTTCCCCTACAAAGTTGGGTGATGGTTAATAAAATTGAATTAAAGATCTTAAATATTAGTATAAGATTTAGATCGTATGGACAAAAAGAAAACTCCACAAGGGAAAGAGGCTCAGGATATGCCAAGAAAGTGATTAAATTTAGGCATTACCCAACGGCAGCCTGAACAACGTTGGTTTCTTAAGTATCAGACTGAAGAGTGTATCTATTTATTTATAGTACTGTACTGTACGATCTAAATATTTATAACACGATCTTAATACTAGCTTTATAATGATTAAACACAAGAGACGGAAAGGATACTGGCGATGCTACTAGGGAGACCGAGGTACCCCATATACAAAAGACGCTGATATATGAGAACCCGGTCCCGCATACCAGATTAAACACACATGGCAGACCTCCCATCTACTCCAAGGAAAAACTGACCTCTGGATGTTGGCCGACAACGAGACATACCGCCAAACTGAATCTGAGATGAATACCCCCTAGAGTCACGAGCCCACCCCAGACCATAGCACGCCGGTCTGACCCATGCAGGCTAGCCCGCCCGACTGGCTGGATCCAATACTGGTAGAGACCGCACGTCGCTGTCTGACCGAGGCCGGAGAGGTAACCACTCCTCGGGGAGTTGACAGCAGCGGGGTGGAGACAAGGAGGTTGAGCGACCCAGCAAGGAGCAGGATTTTGTCTAGACGCGCCAAAAGGAGTACTTGCAGTACAGTATGGCAGCCATTTTGGACCTACAGATAGTGGTACTCAACCGGTTCCGGTGGGCCAACCGCCTAGGCATACCGATACCCTCGTATGGAGCCCCGCCGGAGGCGGTGTACACCATAGCACTACCCATCAGCGGTGTAATATACTGCCGGTAGTACTTGCGCACAAGTCTCTGCTAAAAACTTGGCAGAATTGGTCCTGAAGGATAGTGGAGAATTACGCACCCACTCCGCAATACAAACGTGCAGGAGATACTCACTGGCATTCTAGGTGGCCGCTGCAAGGTAGCCCGGGGGATAAACAGTGATGACTCACTGACGTAC
>VXON01000025.1 GCA_009840065.1 Cenarchaeum sp. SB0662_bin_33
CATAAAACACTCAGTTCTTCAGAGCATTTAGCCTTTCCATACCTAACTTCCCATTACAGAGCTGTTACTCTGTTATTGATTTGGCATTAAATAGATACAGGCCTCTTTACTGAATTATCCTTCCGCGTCTCTCCCAGCGCAAAAATATAATTTTTGTATTCTCTCGGCCAACACATTGTTTGATATTAAATTTTATGCCACCATTATACACATAAATAATTAATAAAAAAATTATAAAATTTATTATTTTATAATTAAATTAAAATATTACAAAAAAATGTAAAAAAATTAAGCATGTACATTTTTATTATACTGACTGGATGGTGAGTGTATGGGCGAATCGGTCTTTCTAACGCCTAAATCCATAGCTGTAATAGGCGCATCAGATAAAGTTGGTAGTGTTGGCAGTACAATTACCAAAAACATTATGACGGGATTTAAAGGAGACATATTTCCCATTAGTTCATCGCGAACTACTGTATTCAACAAGCCTGCATTCAAGTCTGTGCGGGATGTGCCAAGTCGAATAGACCTAGCCGTAATTATTGTAAGGAATATACTGGTTCCACAGGTGTTAGAGGAGTGTGGTAAAAAAGGCATTAATGGTGCCATTGTAATTACGGCTGGCTTCAAGGAAGTAGACGAAGAGGGTGCAGTGCTAGAGAATCAATTAAAGGAGATAGCTAGTCAATACGGTATGGAGTTGGTGGGTCCCAATTGTCTGGGAGTCATGAACTTGGATCCTAACACCATGATGAACTCTACATTTCTAAAAATTACCCCCAAAACCGGCACAATTGCGCTGGTATCACAGAGTGGAGCTATCTGCGCAGCACTGTGTGAGGATGCTAGCGCGCAGGGAATAGGGTTCTCAGCAGTAGTAAGTTTAGGAAACAAGGCAGCTACCAGTGAAATCCAGGTACTCAAGACGCTGGCCACTCATGATCAGACTCGTGTTATTGTAATGTATCTAGAAGACATTGGGGATGGGGAGGAGTTCTTAAAGACGTGCAAGAGTGTCACAAAGGATTACAAAAAACCCATACTTGTACTAAAATCCGGTCGCAGTCCGGAGGGCGCCAAGGCAGCCATGTCTCACACAGGAGCACTTATGGGTTCGGATGAACTATACGACGCGTTATTAACACAGGCAGGGGCCATCAGGGTTGACACCATGGATGAGCTGTTTGATTATGCCACGGCATTCTCCAAGCAGCCTCTGCCCGAAAAAGGTCTTGTCATAGTATCTAATGCCGGTGGGCCGGCCATAATATCCACGGACGCGTGTTCCAAATTTAATATAAAGATGGCAGATATTACATCCATACGGGCACAAATTGATAAGGTAATACCGCCTTGGGGAAGTTCACGAAATCCGGTAGACATAGTTGGGGATGCGGATTACAACCGCTTTCAAAACGTGTTGGAACATGTTTTAAGTCACAAAAATGTAGGATCCGTAATTGTAATGTGTACGCCATCTGGCACCCTTGACTATGATGAATTGGCACGGGTCATTGTGGAAATGTCAAAAAAATACAAAAAAACTGTTCTTGCCAGTCTGATGGGATTGGATGAGGGTATTACCAACCGGCAAATATTGGCAGAAGGGGGAGTTCCATATTATCCATATGCCGAAGGGGCCGTTAGGGCTCTCAAGGCGATGCTGAAATTTTCCAAATGGGTAAAAAAGGATTCTGATACTGTAACAAAATTTAATGTGTCCGGTAGTATAGCAAAAAAAATATTGAATGAGGCATTATTGGAAGGTCGTAGTAGTTTGCTGGAAGAAGAAGGCCAGCGAATATTAGATGCATATGGTCTGCCGCTACCCAAAAGTGGACTAGCACAGACTCCGGATGAGGCCATCAGGCTAGCTGAAGAGATTGGATACCCCGTTGTCATGAAGATATCCTCACCACAAATAATACATAAGTCCGATGCCGGCGGGGTCATGGTAAATCTATTGAATGAAAACAACATAAGGGTGGCTTTTACCAAAATAATAAGCAATGCTAAAAAATACAATTCCAGTGCCCAGATCAAAGGCTGTCTTGTAGTTGAGATGGTAAAGGGTGGTAAGGAGATTATAATAGGTTGCAAGCAGGAACCAGGAATGGGCCCCATGCTGATGCTGGGTATGGGGGGAATATATGTAGAGGTGTTAAAGGATGTAACATTCAGACTGGCTCCGGTGGCGGCGCAGGAGGCAAGGGGCATGATAGATTCTATAAAAACTAAGAAATTGTTGGAAGGTACCCGGGGGGAACAACCCTCAGACCTAGAGGCGCTAACCGAATGCATACAGAGAGTCTCGCAGTTAGTTACAGATAATCCAAATATAAAGGAATTGGATATGAACCCAGTTTTAGTCATGGAGAAAGGCTGTAAAATATTAGATGTACGTATAGGTCTGTAGTAATTTATCAAATAATAATGCCGCATAATTGTTCAAGTAATATATTTGGGATTACTTATGTCCCCAGCCACATAATACGAGTCGACAGGTACAAATTAGTCCACTTGGAATTTTTTTGTATTTGTAAAAGGGGTGTGCCGGTAACAGCTCACCGTTCTGAGATCAAGTATATAAAGTCTAAATTCCGTTCGGCCTAACGATTCTCCGTTTTTAGCTATGTTATATACTAAGATTAATGGATTTGATTTCACCGACATAGACTGGTCAAATCAGGATAATATCAGTAGGGTTTCTGGGCAAAAAGTTTGATGCACAGGAAAAGGTGATTGCAGAGCATGAAACGGTGATTGCCCATTTGAGGGAGGAGATTGTGCAAAAGGATAACTACAGAAGAGAATAAAAGAATTGGAGGAGGGGCCCCACAGGGTAAAACACGTAAGCGTGGTGGAGGAAGCTCCCGAGGCCATAACGTACGCAAATACAAGGGTATGAACCAAGCTTTTTTCACAATATAATCAGCCAAAATTGAACTCGTAAATGTGGTTAATAATACGTGCGCAGAATACCCAATTGTGTAACAAACTTCCTATTGTAATATTCCTAATTATCGGAGGCCGGAGCCGGACCTATAATCCTGCACATTTCATCCCAAACGTTGAGTTTGCATAGTTTCAATTGAGCATTATGCAGCGGCATTTACTGTATTTATCGCTATTATTGTGTACTTTTTATTTAGCTTTACATCTTTTTGGTCTATTATTGCTTTTAATTCTTGAATCTGCTGCTCATATTCAGACCCTATCAGATACATCTACACTTTGATCAGCATATCAGTGTAAATAAAGATCGCGCTATAAATGTTTCGATTCCTACTGTAAAATAAAATATTTGTTGGTTTAATTATATTGTGAAAAAAGCTTGGTTCATAC
>VXON01000103.1 GCA_009840065.1 Cenarchaeum sp. SB0662_bin_33
TGTTCAACCATGCCACCTCCTTCAACCAGGATATAAGCACCTGGGATGTCTCATCGGTGACGGACACGAATCGCAGTTTGACCTTGCCTATTCCTTCTACCCCACCCCCTGCTCCCAACTATGTGGAATCTATGGCGGAATTCTCTACCCGACCACAATTTGACATTGAGAGTATAGAGGCGCGGGTCCAAGCTACCGTCCTTTCGACTGTGATCCTCTATGAATCCGAGGGAAAAATGGAAGCATTTGATGCAATCGTACCAGACACACAACAAACCAACACAATATACCCGTTTGTCTTGGATGCCGAGACGTTTGAGACGGTGGCCAATGGGGCATTCTCAGATCTTGACGGAGTGATCCTTGACACAATTACCTATGCCGACCGTCCTATCGAAGACATACTTTTGGACCTTAATCTAGATGGAGCAACTTGGGTTGAGTATGTGGCCACAGACCCTAACACCGATACTGGCCAACTCAAGCGCTCTTGGCTCTACCTGCACGATGGATACATCTTCGGCTCTGGTTACTACCTTTACGAGTCACGTATACAAGCAATCGTTGATGAAGCTGTTGCTTTGTTCAGGTCCGAGGGTCATGATGCCTTTGATATCATCACACCGGATGTGTCCGTCCAGTCCGATGTTCTTTACCCATTCGTATTGAACTTTACCACATCCGAGACAGTAGCGCATGGCGCCTTTCCGCATCTGCTTGGAGCGGTACCAACATCATCACTCCATCGGGCAGATAGGCCGTGGACTCAAATCCAAGAAGATCTGCTTACGAGTGGGGGCACTTGGGCATCATACGTCTTTACCAACCCGGACACAGAGACTCGTCAAATAAAGCGTACTTGGCTTTACCTACATGATGGCTTCATCTTTGCTTCCGGATATTACTTGCAGGATTCTAGAGTACAGTTGTTGGTAGATCAGGCCGTCCACCTGTACAAATCGCATGGGGTAGGCGCATTTGATATGATTACACCAAACCCTGATGAGCAGATACATGCGCTCACTTATTCGTTTGTTCTGGATGCAATTACCCTTGAGACAGTAGCCCACAGTGGGTTACCGGATAGAGTGGGGGCTTTAGATAACCATCTTAGAAATGCCGACAAGTCTTTAAATCAGATACGTGATGAGCTGAACAGCCATGATGGCACTTGGATTGGGTACTTGTCAGAGAACCCCAACACCCGTACCCTCCAGCTGACCCGTACCTATCTCTCCGAACACGATGGATACATCTTTGGCGCTGGTTACTACTTCCCAGACTCTAGAATTCAATCCCAAGTGGATGGTGCCATATACTTGTACCGATCCAACGGAACGAATGCTTTTGATATAATCAACACCGGCGCGCTTCTTACCGATGACCTCTACACCGTCGTCCGAAATTCGACGCATATAGTGGCCTTTGGCTTGGAATCGTTTCTAAAGTCCTTGGGCTTTCCAGGCATAGTTGGCCCTGACGATACCTTATTCTCGCATGCAGACGTTGAATCTGATTCTACAGGGGCGGAGAGCTTTGACTTGATTATCGAGGGAGAGCGTGCCACATTCGGACACTTGATCGCCCCCAATCCGGCTACCTTTACACAACAGGTGGAACTCAGCTATAGGGCATATTATGATGGATACATATTCACTTCTCCCTATAGGGTTGCGGATGCTGACGCGCAGTCTGTAGTGGACTATGCAATATTCATCTACGAGTCCAACCGAGAAGACGATGCTTGGATTGATATAATTACACCAACTGATCCAATAATAACTGACGCAATCTATCCATTCGTCATGAATGCAACTACTTGGGAGGGTGTGGCGCATGGCGTTCTACCTGACCGTATTGGAAAGGTAGCCGTCTCCATTTTGGATACATCCGTAGGACCCATTGAGAATGTCTACGCCGATCTGGCAGAAGATGGTACTGCATGGGTAACATACTCGTTCTTTAATCCAGACACAGGCACCTATCAGCTCAAACGTACCTGGTTGGTTGAGCGGGATGGTTACATCTTTGCCGCTGGCTACTACATATTAGATGCATGGGTACAGGCACTGACATTCAGCTCCACTCTAAAATATGATCAATTAGACAAGGATACAGCATTTGCTACAATCAGCGCCGGCCCTGACAATGATGCTGCCCAAGATCCTGGTCGTGTGGCATTTAACCCACCCGAATCACTCTACACGTTTGTAGTAGATCCTGACAACGGAACAGTTGTGGCACAAAGCTTATCTACAGGAACAATAACAGATTGGGAGGCGGCCCTTGCAGCTGTACCTGACCTACACAACATTCTCAATAGAGATGGTAATGACTTTGTCATGTACTCGATTTTAAACCCTGTAACCGGCCAGGATGAACTCAAACGTACCTGGCTAATCATGCACGATGGATATGTCTTCGGAGTGGGTTATCATGACTCTGATGCTGCCAACTATGAAGAGATGCTGCGAAGCTACTCCGAATAGGTTTGGGTGAATGACCAAATGATTGCATCAGAAGAGATGCTTGCACGGCAAATCTTCTGACCAGATCAGGCGTATGTGAAAACTGTATACATACACTAATTTTTGTAGTCACTCTTAGTGATGCCCTCAAAGTACCCCATACTGTCGGACAGGATGAATCCATAGGAGTGGTTTTACACAAGTCTTTTACAACCTTATGGAATTTTTGGGTGTGTATATTAAATGAAATAGGGAATTATACAGACAAGTACACAGCGTACCGCTCTCTTTCCTGACGGATCTTGCGTATGGCACGGAGCATGAAAGACGTTGGTTTGTTGCCCTCCTGTCCCGACCGTCTGAGGACGACCCTCCCTGCCGCCCGATACAGGATATTTCAGGCGGCACTGACATCCGCGTGAAACGTCCTAGTACAGATTAATTCATCACGTGATACACGCGACTTGACATCCATTGTGTGGCATGTCTGGCTGGTGTATTTGGCCGCCACCTCATATAGTGGAATACTCTCCCTCTCACATCGCTGCGCCAACCATCTTCAAAACTCACCAAGTCGATTCTCCTGCATTGTACGGTTCATGTTATGCTTGTGATTGCTGCCATGGGTGGTCATCCCTTTTATCGATAATGCCTCGGCCACGACTGCGTCCACGTCACTCGTTATACGCGATACGGTCTGGTTTATTGTATTCGCAGTAATGTTGTTGGCATTTCTGTCTATTTGGTCGTAACAGCTTGGCGCGGACCCCGCTAGAATAAGACCGATCGTCGATGCACACTTTAGCAATTGG
>VXON01000166.1 GCA_009840065.1 Cenarchaeum sp. SB0662_bin_33
TACTTCTCCAAAAATGAGACACATGCAATCTCAGTAGTGTGTATGGGCGATTTTAATACTGCATAAACTTATGCACGCCGCTATAGGATAGACTGTTAAGAGAGGGTACATGATCTATACACTAAACACATACCATACCAAATACTCATATCAAATATACAATTATTTCCAAGACATGTATTTTATTATTCTGTGTCACTATTTACAGATGTGTTCGGGTGATAACACCAACCACGTTTGTTGGAATTTTCGGTAAGCGTTCTTACAACTAGTTTAACGGCGCTTTTGGAGAGACCATCAAAACGAATCAACATATGTTCCCTGAATGACAGTTTAGGGTCTGGAGTGATCGTGAGATTCAGCGACTCACACTCTATGTCTGTTACCGCCACCACCCCATCTGATTTGGCACGCCCATTCATTTTGACATAGTGTTCCCACGCCGACTTTGCATCGATCATGTTCCCGTCATAGACTGAAACATCCGGGTTTTTCTTTGTAGGCTTGAACGCTCGAGGCGTAACCTGATTATCAACAATAAATTGCGGATGAATCTGGCGGTACAGTAGTCTATCAGCCATGTCTCTATTCCCCTATCAGGCTTTGGAGTTGCACACTAATCCATTTCCAGTCATCTGAACTGTCTAGGTTCAACTCCTTATCCTCATCACAGCGTTTGGAATCCTTGTTGAATACAAACCACTCACCAGTACGGTCAACAAGGTTTACTTCCATATCGATCTCTCGATTACCTACACTCCATTCTAGGCTAACACCTCCTTCGGCTGTTGGGTATGTGCGAGGTAGTTGAAGATCATTTGGATAGTATCGTTCAAAGGTCTCCGACAACCAGTCCAATCCTTCATGATTCGGGGCAACTCCATCATCGCCATCAAGCCATCCATCTTGCAATTTACGCAACTCGTCCAATCGGGCAGGCACATCCAGCGACTCCAATTGTTCCACATGTGTGATAGATTCAATACGGGTTAGATGGTCTTGTTTGTCGTATATGCCAGTTCCATGCATAAGTACCTTGACATTTTGGTAATGCTTGAGTGCAGTGATGATCTCATCCCTATGCTGTTCTGTAAACTTACAATTCACATGTGAACCATGAATGGGTTGGAATGAAAACGTCATTTTGTTTTGGTTTGCCTCAAATATTGTACCCCTAAAAACAGTATCCCGCATTAGTTCTGTCTTTGTGGAATGAAATACCAATTGTTCACGTGATTTTGGTGTAAGACGTACAGGATCTCGACCAGTGGTCTTTACTTCAAGATGTTCATTCTTTCCCAAATTGCGGCCAAATCGGTTAAAATACGATAGAAATTGTGGTGGTGGAGTAATAGTGGGCTGTCCGGTATCTTTTTCGGCGCATCCAATAATATCGGATATTTGGTCTATACCTTTCTTAAAATAGTTTTGATACGGTACCCCAGCCAAAACATCCCGGGTTGTATCAATCTCAATCTTGGCAACCGTACTGCCTTTCTCTAACCCAGTAAGTTTTAGATATATTTGAGAGAAGTTACGCGGAATTCGCTGCCGATCTGGATGTTCCTTCATGAATTGCCATTTTGCAGCCTCTACCATCATCTCTTGAAGTATTGCTATATCGGCGATGATGGACAATGGCATCTCACCTTCTTTGAATCTCTCCCCATGTAGCGCTACACGTAGAAGTGGCTCGTTGGTCATACCTAATTCAACGCAGTTACATCAGTAAGTCCTAACATCGTATCTATTTCATCGTGAACTATTATATCAGTATCTTTGTCCGTCCATTCACTAGACATAATTTCATCTCCTAGTCTAGACTGCATTTCCATGACTATATATAATAATTACCGTATATAACTTATCATAATTCTCGCTTCTGTCAAGAACTAGGTGGATAGGATTCACTGTCAAATCGGGTGGATGGGGTCGGATCTTCTCCAAACTGAAAATGAAAAATGCGGATTAGGCTGCCGGTCAGTCTTGCGACTTTGCGGCGGCCCGAATTATGGTGAGGATCTTGTTGTCACCCTCGATGGTTATTCCGGCGGCCTCGGCTGGTGTCAAGCCGTCCGGGAGCTCAAGGTGCGGCCTGACGAAGTTGTGGTACAGTCGCAGGCCCGTGATTATCCCCGAATCCTCACGCTTTAGCCCCCTGGTGACCTTCTCGCGGTGGCGCAGGGTGGCCCCGTTGAAGCTCTCCATCTGGTTGTTGTGGTAGATGCCGTCGAATGCGACCTCGTTTACATGCCAGGTGTCCTTGTGTAGGAAGTTTTTCGCGCGGTACTGCTGTTTCCACGCCTCGTGGAAGTTGGCCGCCTTGTCACTGATGAGGGTAGTCGGGATCTTCCCGGCTACCTTCTTTGCCTGTTTGAACATCGGCCTAACGTCATCCGTCCCCTTGTGTTCGGCTACCATCTTTGCTATCCAAAATCTGGTCTCCGAATCAAGCATTGCGAACAGGTAGCGTTTGTTGCCCCTGATTTTCAAGTGGAGCTCGTCGGTCCTCCAAGCCTCCCCGACCTGCGGAAGCCACTTGAAACACAATTTCTTTGACGGGGCGTTCCGGGGAGCTATTTGCAAGTTCATCGGTTTTCGGTGTGCTATTTGGTTTCTGTTGTTCTGATACTAGGGTACGAACAGGCATTCTACTGTTGTCGTCGTTCATTGACCAGTTCCTCGTAGTATGTTTTTGTAACGGAATCTGGAATTATTATGTTCACCCCCCCTTTCACATAATATTGACTCCACGGAGTTCCCTCCCTGTGCATCAGTGTGATGAGTTGTCCGGCTGTCCAATCTTTGTACACATCCACGACACAGTCTATCACTTCTTTCTCTTTTTCACTGAACCGACTGCCCAACTCTTCAACACGCTTCTGTACGTTGTCCTCAGATGAAATCGGCGTACCGCAATAATGCAGTGCGTCAACCTCTCTGCTACCATACTTGGACAACGCCTCATATACCGTTGGTATAACAGGACCATACTTCCACGCCTCTACCTTGTCGGATATGAGTTTGTGACCAACTATGCCCCACGTGTACCCGTGTGACATGTATGTGAGCTTGAGGACATGTAGTGGGGTCAGGACACCAGCGCCTGTGGCAACGATGTAGTCTGCCACCCATAGAGCGGAATGGGTCAACTACTCACCATATGCTGTGATCTTGCTGGATCTAGCATTTTCATGATATTATAGGTAGTACATACTCAACCCCCTCTGATGCGGATACGTTAGATTTTACCTATGCATGA
>VXON01000169.1:0-699 GCA_009840065.1 Cenarchaeum sp. SB0662_bin_33
CCCCTGATAACAGAGATGGGCCACAGGCTGCAAAATACAGTAGTATCTTTCTGCATAATGCCATTTCGTTTTGAGAGAGATCGAATTTTTAATTCCGGAGTCGCCCTGCGCAGGATTCAGACCAGTTCAAACTCTCTGATTATACTGGATAACGACTCCTTGTTGGAGTGCAACCCCAAGCTGACTATAGAGGAGTGTTATCGTGTGGCAAATGATATTACAGTGGGGGTTTTGGCATCATTTGGCAGTGCCCAGCTATCGGGCCAGCACATAGTTGCAGCAGGTCCGGAACGAGACGACATGGATGAGTCACTGCATGATGCGATAAAGATGCTATATGCCACAGCACCGCCTAGCAGTATAAAGAGATCCATAATTCATGTGGCAGGTAGCATGCCCGTAGGAACCATTGAAGAGATATCCAAATTAACCTTGGGAGTTACAGATGCGGCCGTAGAGGTGGTGACCGACCATGACGATACCAGAGTAATACTAGTATCAGAGTTGAGTGCGTTAAGCAAGTTTGACGCATATGACCCCCTCAGTGACATTTCTACAAAACTTGATGATGAGTATCCTGACGGCGTAGGTATGAGAATCTTTACAGAAGTGGACAATCTAGAGTGACTATTTTTTATCATAACTGGTCGGTGCAGCATCATCAGTATCTTTTTGTGTAATGGTATCATCGGGGGTATC
>VXON01000169.1:799-3258 GCA_009840065.1 Cenarchaeum sp. SB0662_bin_33
GCATCATCAGTATCTTTTTGTGTAATGGTATCATCGGGGGTATCGGCAGGGCCAGTCTCCAGACTAGTGGAATCATCCTTGGTCGGTGCAGCATCATCAGTATCTTTTTGTGTAATGGTATCATCGGGGGTATCGGCAGGGCCAGACCCTATGCGAGGCGTGTTATCATCTGCCTTTTCATGCTTGGCTGCATCATATTCCACGATTTCTAGGGATACGGGTAATCCATAGTTCATCACAATGGCGGCGCCAGTATCATCATCTACCACTATCTCAACAGTTATCTTTCGCGGGGGGCGCCTAGCACCCCGGGACCATATGATCTCTGCTAATTGGGGATCTATCTTTATATTCGGATTGCCAGTGTGATGTCTTGCATACTCTTTTATAATGTTAATTGCTCTAACTGCCCTATGCTGACTTTGTGATAGCAATGCCTTGCCCAAATTTATGGTGTAAACATTCTCTACCGACATTTAGCCCACCCTCGTATTGGCGCTTCGCCATGCCCTGCGCTTTGGATTGGTTCGCACCGACCTCCTTGTTCTCAGTACAACCCATGTGGGAACGGGGGTTGCCTCTTTTAACTTCTTCATGAGTCGAATCTTCCGGGAAGATGGTTTACGTGCTGCCATATGAGATACCGCTTATGTGCCATTTTTAAACCATAGCCTGTTTGATCTGATATAGCATTCGGGCTGATGCCCCCCAGATAATCATATCCTTGTAGTACAGATTGAACATGTTTGGACCGTGTCCCGTATCAGGCTCAAGTGTGTCAAGCAGAGGTTCTAGTGGCATCTGTAAAATACGGCACACCTCCACATTTGGAGATAGTCTTGGCACACTGTCCAGCACGGCCACAAACGGCAGTATGAGGAATTTTGAATTGAGGGTGCGTACTGCATCTAGTTGTCCTATTATACTCTGATGCCCAACATGCAGGCCAATCTCTTCGCGGGTCTCCCGCAGTGCCGTATGACACAGGTCTGCATCATTATACTCGGGTTTGCCTCCTGGAAATGATGCCTCACCAGCATGTATACGCATCTGTTCAGATTTTACAGTCATTATTAT
The DNA here is from genome assembly GCA_009840065.1 of Cenarchaeum sp. SB0662_bin_33. Classification (GTDB taxonomy): domain Archaea; phylum Thermoproteota; class Nitrososphaeria; order Nitrososphaerales; family Nitrosopumilaceae; genus VYCS01. The sequence goes on from VXON01000169.1 coordinate 1,877, forward strand.
GTGTGGGCAGCTTCCATATATTGGCAATAGTACAGATGCGGGCCTCCAGCCGTTTGGTTTCAGTGTTGGGTTCAGGGGTGTCTTTAGGCGGGCCCTGATGATATCCAAATGCATAGATAGTATAGGTTATAGTAATATTTCAAGAATTTTTAAGAAGGTGTTATAACAACAACGCATGACGCTAAGATATGAGGCAAATCCGCCCAAGACATCTCAAAACAATACAGACGCTGACAGTGTTGTACAATTCCTAGAGAGGCTTAGACGTACGGCCGAGGTGTGTGGCGGAGTTCACATAACCGAGAACGTTCTAGGGCATAGTCGGGTATCACCAATACTGGTAGGACGGCATCTTTACAAGTCCATACCCGGTGTCAAGATGACACTTACGATGCGGGTTCGTGACAAAAGCACATCTGAGATAGATACATTTGTACAAAACTCAATGGATGAGGGGTTTTCAGGAATATTGGTAGTGGCCGGAGACGGTACTCCCGACTCACCAGGCCTGCTCCAGATTCCCAGCAGTATAGCATACAGACTGCGCCGGAGTAATATGTGTAAAAGTCTAAAGGTGTACCTGTCTGTACCGACAGACCCGGTTTATGCGCATATGAAAACAAAGATAGATGCACGACCACATGGATTTATGACTCAGGTCGTGCAAAACTACTCTCAGGTACAAGATATAGTAGCGAACCTTCCAGACTTTGATATAATTCCAATTGTTTTGTACCCATCTCCAAAGAACCACAAGGCCGCCTCATTTCTGCAGATAGACATGTCTCAGTACGCAGATGAGTTTCCATCATTTGTAAACAGGATACATGATCTCACAGGAGATGTTCTACTGACTTCGCCGGGAGACCACGCAAGCCTGTATAAATTTCTGGTAACACACCAATACTAGTCTCATGAAATTTCAACTAGCACAAGTCTACAGGCTTGTTCTGTGGGTTGTCCTATCAGGCTTTGATCATTTGGTGTCATCTAATATCGTGCGTGTCATGCCCGGCTACATAGCAGGGTGTGAATTTGAGCAGACTTCCAAACTCACTATATATGGTATTTTGAAAGTGTTTTGCTTTTTGAAGTATCATAAACAACCAATGATTGCTATTCAATACCAAAAAATCGTTTAAAACACCCATGATTGGTAATAGAAACCATTAATTTTTCATCGCTCATATTTTGAATGTTGGAGCTGGGTTTGATCAAAATAACCCCAACTTTGTGGTCGAAATAAAATGCACGTATCTATTAGAAAACATGGCATATACCAAAGTGACAAAGTCTCGTAAACACTTTCTAGACATAAGATTTGAGATGGACCCCATATTTTGAGACCGATTTTTGCATGATTTTACACAGACATTGATGCC
>VXON01000004.1 GCA_009840065.1 Cenarchaeum sp. SB0662_bin_33
TTTTACAGATGTATCCAACCGAGCGCCCAACTTCAAAAAGCAAAACACTTTCATGGAGACAAGCATCACAAATCATCGATTCCACACTATTGTGGTGGTATCGTGACTCTTGTACCTGTCAGGGGTCGACTCCCGGGTATCATGTTACTTTTTGGTCTTGTAGCGTAGCATTCCTATTATGACCCCTACTGCGATACTAATCTGATACATGAAATAAAGCAGTATCTCAAAACTACTGGGCGATAGATATGTAAATCTGGCCTGTATGGTAAGTACCAGAACTATTCCACTCACAATTATGGCAAATGCCTTTGAGGTCCCCCGGATGGGGGCTATCTTGAGCAGAACCAGACCTAGGACCGTCAATGATATGGCCAGTATGGCAATCAGACCACTCCCAACCCCGATTATATCAAACATAAAATCGGCAAATGCACTAGGCTGTGCCGAATCAAAGAGCACGGACAGTCGTATCTTGTCTGGAGATGAAAATCTTGGCAGACTGAGTAGTCCGTTGGTCAGAAACAGCACGCCAAATAGTATGGAGAATGGCTTGGCATGTCTGTATATTATATCAAACCGTGACACTATCGCCTTCCCAATGATGTAACCGTGCAACAACCCAACAAAGGCTGCGCCCCCTATGGCAATTATGGCAAATATTGGATATGAGAGAGCCTCATCCAGAAATGGTACTAGCGCCATGTTATGTATAATACGGACTACAAATTTGAGTTTGACTTGCATATGCCGTAAATGGTGGCCTAGTCTTGCATGAATCCGGCCTGCCGCTCATTATATTATAAAATCCGCATAATTTAATAATTTTATAATGCATGGTCGATACATGATGATATTATCAATATTCCTACTCTCTGTTATAATCCCCCTAGCCGCGGCGCAGGATGTAAACATAACATCCTACATAGAAAGCGCCGAGGTTGTCATGTATGATGATACTGACGTCGGTACTGCCACAATAGTCCACATGACCTCGAATGTTGATGATACAAGAATATCAGATGCATTGGAGTGGGATTTGTGGGATCATCCGCGGGTGCTCGGAGTTATCTTTACAAATGCAGATACCTGTGTACCCGGAGTTGTGGATGAGGCATGCCTTATAGTAAATGTGGCCCGCATATCTAAAGAGACCGATATTATAATGGTGCAGGACGGTGCCCGCGCCGTAGGAGATCAGTTCATCACAAGATTAAACGATGAACTTGGCATATCTGCTAACTTTCATTCTATATTTGTGCACTTTAATGATGAGCAGCATATCGCATTAAATGTGCCCGGCGGAGCAATGATGTACAATACAGTGTCGGTGGTGTATACCATTCCCCATGATGCCACAGTGTCCTTTTATGTCGAGTTTATGAATACAATATTTCCACAGGGTATAGCGGAGGGTAGGGGATTTGTGGATGCCGGCAGGATACTGGCTACACACGAGGACTCTTTTCTGCTCTTTGTGATGGACATGGGCGATATGGGTCCCCTCACACAGGTACGAGTTACAAAGCCATACACTGATGCATTAACTGATTATATAGACCCCCTAGAGCATCTGGGAATTGATGCCTTATACCGCTCATCATACTTTGATGATGGTCTTTATCCTCTCAGCTCGCTTATACGGGTAGCCATATCATCAGACACGTCTTTTATCATACACAATACGACTTCTGCTATACTGGCTGGTGCGGATGGCAGACCCGACGACATAACCAAGAGGGGCTGGTTCTTTGATGTCAATACAGGAACATTAATTCGGGGAACCTTTCTGCTGGGTGAGTCCGGCTCTGCAAGTGTTGGGCAGACCCGCATAAATCTGGCTGTCCCTAGTGCTACAATGGATGCCACCACGCCGGAGACACCATTCAATGATGACACAGTCATGGATATGCAGGACGATATTACAACAGACTCACTGGTGGTGGTTACAATAGTGGTGATTGCAGGAGTTGCGGCCACTGCCTTTTACATGAAGGGGTATAGACGCTAAACCAGCAAGACTGCCGCTGCAAAGACCGTGGTCCATTTACCATCCTTATCCCCCTTGGTTGTCTGTGTTATGTTGGATGAGTTGTATATCTGGCCGGATATGGTCCACTGTTGCCTCTTTTCATTCCAGCTCTTGTCTATATCAAAATCGATACCCAGTGATGATGCCAGCATCTGGGCGGCAACATCTTCTGCATAATCACCCGTCTGCTGTTCGTTCTGGCCAAAAGAGTAGTACTCTGAGAGGTATCCGTACTTTGCGGGGTCCGTGGGTCTGGCCAGTCCAACCGATGCGCCGCAGAGACGGTGCGGCTCGTTGGTCTGATTCTTTGAGTATATTGTAAATAGTATCTGGCCGGGCTTGATCAACCTCAGGCCCTCGTTTCGGGGTATGAGGGTGGCATGGGGAGGAAATATACTGGATATCAGAACTAGATTGGTTCCTGCTATACCTGCATCTCGTAGGGCATACTCAAAGCTGGTAAGCTTGTCTTCATGTATGCCCTTACCCTTTGTCAAAAAGAGATGCTTGGCTACTAAATCTAGCATGAGCCATACTTTTGCATACAATTATTTAATTGTAGTATTCTGAGCAGCTCTGCAGCACATCCTGCTTTATACCGGATGTTCCGGGAACAGTCCATGAATTTAGAAGTCAACAAACCTAACGATATCTTTTGCGTCGCCGTCTTTTATTATCATCATTATTAATATCGGGTTCCTGAGTTAGGTACCTCCACCCAAAGAATCCCCCTAGCCCCAACTGAGTTACGCCCAGTATGGTTATGTACATGGGGAAGGATGATGTTAGTGGTAGTATCATGCCCAGAAATATGCCCCAAATACCAGTACCTAAAAATACTGCCATGAGTATCTTTAGCTTCTTTTTGGGAATCTTCTTCATGAATCGAGATTCCCTACGCGAGTATTAAAGACTAGTGTTGCGAGTTTTCTTGGGGACGCGGGTTATGATCTTTTCCATATCCCATAGTAATTTGGAATTAACTTATAGCGGCGTGCATAAGTTTACTCAGTACTAAAATCGCCCATACACACTACTGGGATTGCATGTACCTCATTTTTGGAGAAGGATACGAGTTATGTCTGTGCTACAAGATAGAATCACGTATGCGGATGTAACAATATTGGCCTGTATGCATAGTAGTTATTTTAGGGTCGTGGGAGTGTGCGGCAACAATTACTTTTTCTTACACTTGCAGCGTTTTTTGGTGCTA
>VXON01000066.1 GCA_009840065.1 Cenarchaeum sp. SB0662_bin_33
TACTATATAACCAAATGCCATAATTACCAACTAGTACCGGATAGAGAGCTGTTACGCTTTTTGTGCCTGATCTCAGAATGACGAGTTGTTACAGGTCATGATTTTGGTGTAACATTACTCAATGCTGTCCCAAATATTAGATGTCCAGGAATGCCTCCAACCAACAATAAATCTGAACGCACTCTCAGGCGTCCTGTCCTGCATAGAAAGATACGATTGATGTTTAGAACAGATACAGGAATGACCACATACGACACGCTGATGACATGTATGATGACATGGGATGATCAAGATCAAAATCTGCTACGGAATATACACAGGACCATCACTGCTTAATCACGCGAAGGCTGTCATTCACGTGAGGGGGGAGTTGACCTCTTACCCAAAATGGGGCACTTTAGGGAGAATTTAGGTCGTCATACAACTTTATAGGAGTCGAGATTGGTAAATTTTATGTCCAGTTTTGATACTAACTCTTGCCATCTAGCCCTCGTTTCTAAACGGATTTTTTCCTAGGCCCCAAACAGCCCATTACTCGTCACCAAAAATGAGTTTGTCTATATCAGTAAAAGATATATGATCGTCTAATGCCAATGAAAGCATGGTCAGCAAGGCATGATATAGTTTGGGGTTCTCAGATATATCATCCAGAACAGAGGTGGGTATGCCATCTATATTGCCATCTAGTAGATACACCATGACTGTTAAAAGTGTGGTCCGTTCAGACTCGGCAAGGCCGAGTAATGTGTCGTTTATGGTGGGATGGCTACAGGCGCCTGACACAACATCAGCAGTGTATACATCAGGGATTATCACATCATCAGATATGGCAAATAACAGCAGTGATGCCGGGCAGCCCCACTGTCCATCAAGTTGTATTGTTAGGCGGTCCGTACCCATAGACATTATCTCATCGGTATGCACTATCTCACCTTCGTGTGTCAAAAAGTAGCGCAACCTATCAGTACCTGTTGAGTGTACGTCTATGGTAAACGATTCATCTGATGGAATAATATCATTAAACTCAACGCCGGTTACATCTGGATATAGAGGCTCGGTAAAGTGAGACCATTTTCCAACCATATAGGGGTATGAATCATCTCTAAATTCCCGTATGAAAGATATGCCTCTCTCATCATCATATGATGAAAGATAAAATGAGCCATGGCCGATCTGGGCGTGATCGTACTGGTTTATCCATTCTATGGAGGCCATATACCTATCTGTATAATATGAGGTCTCAAGTCCGCTTATTGCTTTTGGTACTATATTATAATCTGCGGACTGTTCCAGATATTGACGAATCAGGTCGATGTCATCAGCATCAATTACAGACAGCCATGGGACTTCTTTAGCGGTAGACTCGGCTGATGAGAACGCTGCCTTGCCGTCTTTAACAATCTGTTCCATCGTAAAGAATAACTCCCAAGGTGTGCTTGTCCATCTTGTGGCCGTGGCTCCAATCTCATCCTCATCAAAATGCCAATAGTTAACATACACCTCCAATGTGTCATCATCCAGCTGCCGGATGGCTACAAAGATGTCTTCCAAGAATGGTGCCACTGTAGTCGTATACTCAGAATCTATTGTAGAGTCAAGTGGACCAGATTCTGTACCCCACTCATACATAAAATAGACACCAAAGAGTATATCTTGCATGTCAATTGCAGGGCCGTGGTGCCAGTTGCTAAAGGTGTAGTCCATCTTTACAGCACTGGTGGCCGTGGTGCCCGGACCCACAGGAGTCCACCTTTGAGTTAGTGGGTCCCACGTTATTGCATCAGATGGTACCACTAATTTACCGTCAGGACCGGCAGTGTCAATGGAGCGTTCAACTCTTACGGGAATTACATCACTCGTATATGGGTGTGAGATTGCAGAAGGATCCAAAAGAGGTTCCACTATGTGGTTGCTGTATACATCACTGTAGCCGGCCACTGGATTCCATGCCGACTGGCCAAGGTGTCTCATACCAACCCGGAGTAAAATATCATCTAGTTGGGCGTTGTTTAATGTGAGGGGGTTGGTTATGCCGCCACCTACAGAGTTTATCACTCCCTCAACATTCTTGTTCACCACAAATGTATCGTATGGCACCACCACAAATACACGCACCGCCTCCTGTACACCCAAAGTCAGGGCCTCTCGTAATAACTGTGTGCGTTCATCCTCACCACCATATTCACCATTATACAATGCAATGGTAACCTCATCTAGCCTCTCATGCTCATATGACCAGAATTCTGGGTTCTGGGCTCCGGGCATATTGGCAAGCCACGGCGCATAAAAGCCTGCTAGGCTACTATCATCATATCGACTAAAGCTAGCACCCCAGCCTTCGGTGTATGCATGCCAGCCCAAATCCGCGGGGTTAGAGCTATATACCAGTGAATATGCCTCTGCCAAATCCCCATACATCCTCTCCACTACAAATCCCATATCTTCAAGATTAGAGGCCAGTGTGTCTCCGATCGAGAGCCGTATGGGGTCATCATCCCGGATGAATAGTTTGATAGTAACAGGCTCGCCATCCATCACCCAGACATCTTTTTTCATAGTGGCTCCAGCCTCGGTCATGGCAGTATCAATTATTGCCTTGGCGGCGGCTGGATTATACTGTATACCAAAGGATGCAATCTGTTCTAGTATTCTAGTGTAGTCAGGATCAAATGGTGCATAGGGGGATATGAGGGGGGAGCCGTATCCGTCCAGTAATTGCGATACTATATCTTCCCTGTCTATTAGGTAGTGGACGGCAAATCTCACCTCTGTAATACTAAAGGGATTAAATTCATCTACCTCTGCGGGATTTAATAGTATGCTAATGGAACCACCATCCGGGTTTGTGTATACATCAAGGTTGTCAGCCCCCTCCAATAGATGTAGGGGTACAGTATGGTAATACATGTCCAAAAGTCCCTCATCCATCAGTTTCAGGGCATGCTCGGCACTATCCACACGATAGAATATTACCGAATCGACATAGGGAAGCGCAGCAGCTGATGATATTGTTAATGTAGCACATAATAAAGCGGCCAGTGTTAAAGCTGCCATACTCATGGCTTTGATTAAATAACTATATATTAAAAGTGTTGAGGTGAAGGTTTCGGTAGAAACCCAAGCCCATCTCAAACATGTATCGACAGCCACCATAAAAAAATCTTTAGATTTCCAGTCTGCGTTGTTTTATCCGGAAATCATGTCGCGCTACATTCTGGTCGTTAGTCACGAATATC
>VXON01000139.1 GCA_009840065.1 Cenarchaeum sp. SB0662_bin_33
CGCCCAGTAAACTATTGCAACCAGCACTACAGAGTCCAGCAGAACTATCATGGGGCGGTTTGGCGGCCGGCTTCTGTCCGTACGTGCGCAGCCTCCCCCATACGGCAGGTTTGGCGTGGCACCAAACACTCAGGAAGCCGAAGCGTCCAGATAATCATATGTTTTAACGGTCTTTATCTCCCCGGTTTTATACATCGCATCAATGTATGTCCTTGATGCCTTCCGGCGGTGTGCCGTTTCTGCTCCCTCCATTGCGTCTCCACAGGGTTGAGATCAGGTGTGTACGGCAGCAAGTATTCCAGAATAACATCACCGCAGAACTCCTTGACAGCATCCCGCACTGTCTTTGACTTGTGATAGTTGGCGTTGTCTAGGAATATCGCGCACTTGCCAAATGTTTGGTACACCTTCCCGATAAAGTCCAGAAAGTTGTCTCCGTTCGCCTTTTCATAGAACGCATGAAACTCCCGGTCAGGGGCCAGAACCCCGAACGTGTAGAATCGCTCGCCGGACAATATGGTCGGCACGGTAATCGCTTCGCCTCTTGGAAACCAGCCTGTCTTGTTTTCCCATCCAACTATGGTAGAGTACTCATCCTTGTATCCACTGTGTTTGTATTCGGCAACCAACTGTGTTTAAACTCCTCTTTTTGTTCCTCGGAGGCAGCCTTTGGGTGTCGCGGACGCGCCCTTCTCCATGAGAACCCCATGCGGCGTAGCAGCCCTTCCATTCCTCCGCGCTTGTATTCGATGTCGAACTTGCGGTGGACATGTGCTATGACCATGGGAGCGGTCCACATGCCCGACTCAAAGCCACATTCGACAGGTCCGGCCACCATATTTTTTCTTAGTTCCACTAGTTGTTCTGGTTTCAGCTTGCATGCGGTCCCGGATGTGCATCGTGGTATCTTCCTGCAAGGCCCATGTAGTGTAGCCACTTGCCTATCATTCCAAATGATTTATCCAGGATGGCCTCTATCTGGCGTAGAGTCATACCCTTTTTTCGTTTCAGGGCAGCCCGAAGCCTGTTGTGCGCGTTGACATTCTTTTCTTCCTTGATGGCACTGATCAGTTGCTCTTCGGTGACGTTGGGCATGAACTCATCGCCCTTGGGTAACCGTTGTATATTGCATATTGCAAATGCGCCTGATACGATAGTTTGCTGAATGGTAATTGTAGTGATTTCAAGCAGTAATACTATACTATACTATACTATACCAGACGCGACTTGTGTAATCCAGACAGGTGTGGAATAATACCGGGACGGTAGCAGGTTGATGCAAGAATTCTAGGATGTCTTCCAGCGGAACTTGTTATATATAAGATCTGGCCTGACAGAGCGGAATGGTACTGCGCCGCCATCATACCACTTTGTAAAGAACTCGTAGAGATGCAGCCGGAGCGACTGTATATACACAATAAGCCCCTCAATCATCATGATGCCTATATTGCCCCCAATTATCATAGCCCAGGCACCTACCGATTCGGCGCCTCCCAAGGATGCAAAGGCATTGTTGACTGTGAGGAGCAATGCTGCATGTACCAGAAGCATAATGCCCAGTCTGGCATAGCTGATGGTATGCGCCAAGGCCTCAACGGTCTTGCCCAAGAATACCTCCATTATTACATTGGCGGCACTTCCACCCTCGTCAGGATGCCTCTTGGCATGTAATATGCCACCAATCATCATCATTACCATGGAGGATATGACTACTATTACGGCTATTCTGGTTACAATCCATACGGTAGCCCACTCTCCTAGAAACACGGTCACCCAGGGGACAGGCTCATCGTGCACCCTAGAGTACATGTTCATGACATCATACTGGGACCCTATGGCACACATCATTATGACTACAATTCCGCCGTATAATGCAAGATTTGGGATATACTCCATGTATACAAGTATTTTGTGTCCTGCCTTCAGATGACGCCTGATGCGAAGAATCATGGCCCATACCAAGTGTATAATACCCAAGAATAACGACACCTTGAGTATATCTATAACCTGCTCAAATGTAAGCTCAGCCACACTCAACACTCCCACTATCCAAGATACACTGTGTAGGGGTCCGCCCTTCTCTAATAGAGCCTCAAATGGTTGCATGTGATCAATGTGATACCCGAACATCTCCCCCGTGCCCACGCCCGCTATTGCAGCGGCGGCACCGGATATGGCAATCAGCATTCCCCAGCGGGCCAGATTTCCCTGCCCCTTTATCTTAAAGAGCAGACCCATTCCCATCAACAATAATCCATGTCCCAAGTCTGCGAACATCACACCATAAAAGATGGGCCACATCATGGCAATCATAAGGGTTGGGTCCGTCTCGCCCTTCTTTGGCACCCCCTGACTCTCCGTTATGGTCTCAAATGTCCTTACAAACGGCTTGTTATCAAACAGGGTTGGTGCCTCCTCAATGTGTTTTGGGTTAGTGATATCCTCTACTACAGATGTCCATTCTCCGGTTATCTTCTTGAACTTGGACTCCATCTTTTTGGGTATGTATCCCTGAATGACTGCAAAGTGTTTTGTGCCGCCGGGCTTTCGGAGCGTCTCCAACATATCCTTGGCTATTGATGCTCTCTCATGTAAGATTAGTATCTCCCGGCGGAGACTCTTTTGCAGGCCGGCGGCCTTCTTTTCCAGTGAAGATTTGGTTGCGGTCAGATCCTTTATCTTTTCTTCTATGAGCGAGTATGCCTCGCTAGGAACCTGGGGTAGGCCTGGAGGTATGGCAAATATAGATGCGTTGAATCCTCGGAGTACCTTTAACGTATTGTCCGAGGGGTCCCCCGTAATTACCAAAATGGCAGCCTTATCCTTTGACTGTAGATTATACTTGTAAATGGCAGCATCGGGCAGGGCCCTACTAATCTCATCATAATCAGAAGACCGTATAATGAATAGATTGATGTAAAAATGTGTCAAGAGTCCAAAGTCGGTCATGTCCATGTTCAATCTCTTGGCCACCTCAATGGTCTCCTTTAGTGAGCGATACTCATCTAGTGAGCGTGCAGTATCGGCAGATTCAGCCAGTATCTTGCTTGCCTCACCTATTACACTGGGGGCCTGACTTGATATGTCACGTATTATATCTTCTATCTGGTTTAGATCATAATTTTGGGGCTTGATGGCAGTGCCCTTGAAGAGTATCTCTAGTATTCCCACCCTGGGTGGTATCTGGAGCCCCCGGACTACATCGTTTATGGACTGGAATAGTTTTTGCGCCTCCAGTAGCAAGTCATCAATATCTGGTGTCACCAGGTCACCCTCGGTATCAACCTTGTGGAACCATTTGAATTCGGCCAGACGCGAGATGGCCCGTGGAGAGTCACTACGCGGTAGTATTATGGTACCCATCTTCAAGTCAGCCAGTGTCAATTTACTCTTCTGCATTTTTTTCGTGTTTAATATCTTTGTGTTTCAAAAATTGTAAAATTATATACATTGGTTACATCAATATAGGCCACCTGTCTCCGCATTTCCGAACTCCAAACAGTGACACGAGAGTCAAACGTGCAATCGAGGTTATTCCTTTTTAGACTTGGGAGGTCTGCCTCTCTTGCTGCCGGTGGTTTTACGTATCCCCTGTTGTATGTCAATTCCATTTGCTGAGGCTTGACGATATATCTTATCCATGACTTCAACAAACCTCTCATCACCGCGCCACATTGGAAAGTTGCCCAGTTGTTTGCGCAGAGTCGCATCTTCTGATGAGATGGGCTCCGAGTGGGGTTGTTTCATATGATCCGAGCGGCCCCAAAATACCGCCGGATCCTTGGGGAGTGTCGTTAGTGTATATGTGTCATCGGCTGCATCATCATCGGTTTTGCTGGGGTACAGCCCGCCCATAACAAAAGGTGGTTCGTCGTATGTATGCCCTTCAGACCCCTGGTCGGCTTTGAGAGATATATCACTGGTTATAGCGTGCAAACTATTGGGAGAGTTGTGTTCGGGGTCCGTCTCTGTTGATTGTGTATCTGTATTTATGCTGGCGGGCCTCTCATCCCGAATCCATTCTACCCGTGACTCCATTGCATTTAGTAGGTCTTCCTTTTCAACACCAAATAACCTTAAAAGTAGAAACGGATTTCTATCCAACTCCTCAGCCAAAATATAGGACACCGCCAAAATATGTCGACATAGTGCCGTCCACCTTACACAACCACATGATGTACTCATCGACATGCCGTTTGGGAAGAGTGTGAATCTCTCATTGCTTAACACCTTCCCTATATTTTCAGGAAACTCGCCGGCCAGTAAACTTGCGACGAGTGCTGGATGTTTACTGAGTATGTTGATGAGTTTTCGGTGGTAGTCTGTGTCGGTTAACGTAAGACTAATGTTTGATTGGTATGGACGTGTCCCGGACCCCTGCACTATGCCAGATATGAGACCTGGCTCTACAGATACCGATAGTACCTGGCCTTTACGTGCATATGACTTGCCGCGGGTAAATTCGCCTTCAGGATCCACGTATGCCAAGATTGCCATCCACGCTTTAGCCAGCTTGCTGTGCCCCACATTGCCCCGCTTAGAGTTGGGTTTTATACCTCCCTTCACCACTCTAGGGTCACGTCGGCGCGAGTCCCACCCATAATATCTATCGTACATCTATACCCCCACAGCCTCCCTGCTCAGGGCCAGAACCTCCCTGAGATCGTCGTTGGACATCTCCGTCAGCCAGCCCTCGCCGGTACCAACCACCTCCTCGGCCACGGCCTTTTTGTGCTCTATAATCTGATCTATCTTCTCCTCCAGCGTTCCAATACAGACCATCTTGTGGACCTGGACGTTCCGCTGCTGGCCTATACGAAATGCCCTGTCGGTAGCCTGTCTCTCGACTGCGGGGTTCCACCAGCGATCAAAGTGGAAGACATGGTTGGCAGATGTAAGATTCAAACCGGTGCCGCCGGCCTTCAAGGACAGCACAAATATCTGCGGTCCGTCTTCATTCTGGAACTCCTCCACCATCTTATCGCGCTTCTTCTTGGGCACTCCGCCATGTAGAAACAACACCTCACATCCGAACTTCTCCTGCAGATGTTGCTGGAGTATGCCGCCCATCACAGCAAACTGACTGAATATCAGAGCCCTGTCCCCCACGGACAGCACCTCTTCAAGCATCTCCGTCAGCCTAGTCAGCTTGCCAGACCGATTGGCTATTCTTGATTTATCCCCTAAAAAATGTGCCGGGTGGTTGCATACCTGCTTAAGTTTTGAGAGGGTGCTCAGTATTATACCCTTCCTTTGTATACCCTCGGCTAAAAGTAGTGACCTCTCGGTATCGTTGAGGACCGAGGCATATAGTGATGTCTGCTCCTTGGTCAGTGGACAAAAGACCTTCATCTCCATCTTTTCAGGGAGATCCGATATTATTGTCTTGTCAGTCTTGAGTCTCCGTAACATGAAGGGTCCGGTGGCGCGCCGGAGCCGCTCAGAGGCATCAGCGTCATGATCCGACTGAATGGGAACTAGAAAGTTTTGCTTGAACTTTGCCTGAGTGCCCAGAAAACCTGGATTCAGAAACTCCATTATAGACCACAGGTCTCCTAGGTGGTTCTCCACCGGCGTTCCGGTCAGGGCGAAGCGGTAGTCGGCGCCCAGCACTCGAACCGCCTCGGATTGTTTGGACTGGGGGTTCTTGATGTTCTGGGCCTCATCCAACACTACACCGCGCCATGGGACACTCACCATGAACTCCACATCACGATGAGCTAGTCCATAACTGGTCACCACTAGGGCATATTTCTTTGCAGCCTTCTGAAACTCCTTATCCCGCATACGGCTGGGGCCATGGTGTACCAGTACTGGAAGTTCCGGTGCAAAATTGGCTGCCTCCCTCTGCCAGTTGTTCATAACAGATGTGGGGCAGACCAATAGGGTCGGCATCTTACTAGTTGGCCAATCACGCTGCACCATGGCAAGCACCTGTATGGTCTTACCTAGGCCCATATCATCTGCCAGGCATCCACCCAGCCCCCATCCTCCCAGAAACGAGAGCCAAGAATAGCCCCTCAGCTGGTATGGCCGCAGTGTACCAACAAACCCCTCCGGCTGCTCCAGCTCCCTGAATCCGGCTTTTCCATCCAGCCGTTTTAGTACTTCGGCCATGTGGTCGTCAGTCTCTACACCATCAAAGACCATGCCTGATGGTATATCGGTGACTCCAAGCGCCGTTCTAATCACATCGCGGAAGCGTACCTTTTTGGGACCCTTCTTCATGAACTTGATCGCCGACTCTATATCAGGGACATCCACCGCAGTCCATTTACCACGGACTCTGACAAGTGGTTCCTTTATCCGGGCAATACGCTCTAGCTCATCCAGAGTCATCTTTTGTCCCCCCAGCGCTGCCTCCCAATCAAACGAGACTATGGTATTTAGTGAGAGCATGCCGGTGGATATATTGAAGTTCTTGGTGCCTGCACGCGCAGCCAGTCGGGGTTTTATACTTTTATTAGTCCACCATGTGGGCAGCATCACAGTATGACCTGCCTTTCTGAGGGCGACTGCATCCTTGGTTAAAAATTCATAGGCTCCCTTCATATCGATATTGTACCCCCCCATCTCCCTACGGGCCAAGCTAGCCGCTATACTAGAGGATACTCTCGCAGCCTGTCCCAGCAGTATCAGTAAGAGCTCCCTTATGCTGATGTCATCCTGCCCCGGAAACAGGTTAGTCCCATCACGCCACACCTCTTCTGCGGAGATGGTGAGGCTTGGGTCATCCCGATACTGTACCAGATAACGAACCCGCCACTCGTCAGTATAGCCAGCCTCCTCGTCGGGTTCCTCTAGACGGAAGCAGAGCTGAATGGGGTGTCTTGTCCGGATATCTATTGGCCACCGCCACTGATGGACATCTGTGACAAGATCACTTATACCATACTGTGTGCCGGCCACCCGACCAGTCGCCTTTAGGGCATACAACCAGAGTTCATGGGCGCTGGAAAAGATCTTTCGCCGGCCTGTCATTGGTGTGTGAGAACCAGAAGCTGCAGAGCGCACTATGTAATCCACCATCATATTTACGGCCTGCGAGAGTATCTCCTGAGCACTCCTCCGAGGCGGTCCGGCCTCGGTTGGCGCCAAGGCCCGCGCTACAGCAGGCATACGCTCTACCAGTCCAGAGAGTCGCTCTAAAGAGTCATCCACAAAGACGGGAGTCCATACCGCAGTATACGCATTCTTATCTACTGTCAGGTCCGGTAGAAACTGCTGCCGCGCAACGTGAAGCCCCGCAAAGCGCAAGACATCCGTCCAGTATACCAAATCAGCACCCACCACCGCCCCCGAATCTAGGGTTTTTTTGCCCATGACGGCACATATTACATCCACTGTGGTCTCCAAGGGTAGGCGAATGGCCTGCACAGACCAGGGTACCACCGTTAGGTTTGCCTCGGGTGGAGCCAACCCTGCATCACTAGATGGAATGGGATTATTGTTGATGGTGGGCAACCAGATCTTTACCAGAGATGATGATACTCTGGGTCTTATTTTTAGACTGGTGCCTTTCAGGGACCTAGACAGTCCCCCTATACTAGCACCAAGAGGATGGGGCCTGATTCCGCCTTTTGTCTGTTTATTTATGTCATTGTCATCCTCTGACACCTCACCCCACAAGTAGAGATCTCCCTCATAATATCCAGCATGAATAATCAATATTTGAACTTGGTGTGTTTGTCTATTATAATGGTTAACAAAATAGACTAATCTTGTAAAGATGAAGGATTTTCAAATTGCATAAATTTTGCCCAAAAGTAGTAATGCGCCAACTACAAAATGGTCTGATCTGACTCAAAACCAAACCTTTGGGACCGGCGGTTCAGCAAAAATTGAATATACTTTACAACTAGAATCTAGATTATGATTCCACCCCCGTACAGCTCCAAACATTAAAATCCATTTGTCCGATGATGAAAACTGTTGAGTACAAACACATTAGAGCAAACCATAAACAAGATACTCTCTCAAACCGAGAAGAGGGTGATCTCTGTATTAGATGACACATTGGCAGAGTCACAAAAACGCCTTGATGACATAAGGGTAGACTTGGATGCCGAATACGATAAGATAATATCAGATGGTAGGAAAGAGGCCGAGAAGGTAGAAAAGCAGATTATAGGTAGCGCGGATTTGGAAGCCCGAAACCAACATCTGCTGGTCATGGAAGAGGCCGTAGGTAATGTGTTTAATGAGGTGTTGGGAAGGATAGAGAAGGCGCCCAGGGATGAGGAGTATTCTAGGCTTGTAGAGACCCTATTGCGCGAAGCGATGAATGTACTTCGACTAACGGACATAGTCGTGTACTCCAATCAATCTGATCGTGATGTGATAAAGACAGTTCTAGAAAAATTCCCAGATGCAGATATGGCTTCGGAGAGCATAGATTGTCTGGGAGGCATACAAATAAAATCCCGAGATGGTACCATGACATTTGATAATACATTGGATGCTAGAATATTACGTTTAAAGCCTTTAATTAGGAAGAATATTGCAGCTAAATTCGGAGTAAGTGGTTAAAATGGTGGCGGAAGGAAGAATTGTATGGGTAAGCGGACCGGCAGTAAAGGCCGATGGAATGGCATCTGCAAAGATGTACGAGACTGTAACTGTGGGCGAAGCAAAGCTAATCGGCGAGGTCATACGCCTGACCGGAGATGTGGCATTTATACAGGTCTACGAGTCCACCAGTGGACTAAAGCCTGGAGAACCCGTAATAGGAACAGGTAATCCCCTCAGCGTCCTGCTAGGACCTGGAATAATAGGTCAGATATATGATGGTATACAGCGTCCGCTCAAGGAGCTCTCAAAGGTATCCGGCTCATACATTGGTAGGGGCATAGTCACGACACCTGTGGATATGTCAAAGAAGTACCACTATAAGCCCATTGTAAAGAAGGGCGACACTGTAGGGCCAGGTACCATACTAGGTACGGTCCAGGAGACGGATTTGATAGAGCACTCTATACTAGTACCGCCCGACTATGCCAAGGGCGAGCTGGTTGAGGTTACCTCCGAAGGGGATTATGATTTGGAGACTGAATTGGGCGCAGTAGAAGGACAGCCGCCACTAAAGATGTATCACAGATGGCCGGTACGTCGTCCGCGCCCATACAATACACGATATGACCCTACAATTCCACTTCTTACCGGACAGCGAGTAATAGACACATTCTTCCCCATCGCCAAGGGCGGTACCGGTTCCATTCCCGGAGCGTTTGGTACCGGTAAGACGGTCACACTACACCAGATAGCAAAGTGGGCCGATTCGCAGGTGGTCATATACATTGGCTGTGGTGAGAGGGGTAATGAGATGACCGAGGTGTTGGTTGAGTTCCCTCATCTAAAGGACCCCCGTACCAATAAGCCATTGATGGACCGTACCGTGCTGGTGGCCAATACAAGCAACATGCCCGTGGCGGCCCGGGAAGCGAGTATCTATACGGGTGTTACAATAGCCGAATATTACAGGGATATGGGTAAGGATGTCGTACTGGTAGCTGACTCAACTAGTAGGTGGGCCGAGGCCCTACGAGAAATGAGTGGTAGATTAGAGGAGATGCCCGCCGAGGAGGGTTATCCATCATATTTAGCATCTAGACTGGCCGAGTTTTATGAGCGAGCCGGGCGGGTTCGCGCCGCCGGCAGCCCGGACCGGGATGGCTCCGTAACCTTGGTGGGCGCAGTATCACCATCGGGTGGAGACTTTACCGAGCCTGTAACCACACATACCATGCGATTTATCAAGACCTTTTGGGCCCTAGATGCCAAGCTGGCCTACTCTAGGCACTATCCCTCCATAAACTGGATGAATAGTTATTCAGGATATCTGGCAGATATAGCCAAGTGGTGGGATCAAAACGTCAGTAACGACTGGTTGAATGTCCGCCATGAGGCGTACCACGTACTACAAAGGGAAGATACTCTAAAAGAGATAGTCAGACTCCTAGGGCCCGAAGCCCTTCCGGACGAGGAGAAGATAATACTTGAGGTGGCCAGAATGATCAAAATTGGCATACTACAACAGAACTCCTTTGATGATGTAGACACATACTGTAGTCCCGAGAAACAGTACAAGTTACTAAAACTATTGGTTGACTTTTACAGTCAGGGTCAAAAGGCCATAAAGGAGGGCGCAGATTTGGTGAGTATACGAACCATGTCCATAATAGGCTCCATACTAAAAGCCAGAATGGAGATAAAGGATGATGAGATAGCCAAACTAGACGAATTAAGCGTCACAATGCAGCAACAGTTCAAAGAGCTGGGAGGGCGCAGATAATTTGGTTGTTGTGTGTAGTTCCAAATACGGTAATATGACCATTATATCATCAGGTCTCTGCCCAAGCGAGCTGGCCATAATAAAAGGCTCACACATAGACAACTTCCATCAAGGAAATGATGAATAAATGTCATTTGGGCAGAATGTCGTTGCCACAAAGATAGAGTTACTAAAATACAAACGTTCTAGTCAGGTTGCTGAGATGGTCCAAAAGATTTTGGATGACAAGCGCAAGGTACTGTTAAAGAATATAGAAGAGATGATCGAGGAAGCCTCAAGGGCCCGGGGCGGCATATGGGACCCGCTCCAAGACATATACTCTTCGGTAAACGAGGCATATCTGAGTTTGGGAAGCAGTACTGTAGACTCGGTAGCCGAGTCCACACCGCCGGTCATGGAGGTGGATGTCAAGGTCCGAAGGGTTGTGGATGTCAAGGTGCCGGTACTTGAGGTAACTGAAAAAGATACAAAGTCCATGCCGTATGGTTTTGCAGACACCAACTCTTCGGTGGACAGGGCATCAAAGCAGATCAAGGTTCTCTTGCCACAGATATGCAAGGCTGCCGAATATGAGAACACCATACTGAGTCTGGCAAAAGCTTTGGAGAAGACACAAAAACTGTTAAACGCCTTAGAGAACATTATAATACCACAGTACAAGCAGCGGGTCCGATTCATACTGGCCACACTAGAAGAGCGGGAACGTGAAGAGTTTGCAAAACTAAAAAAACTTAAAGAGTCAATGGAGAAGAGAAAGTAGATGGCCAAGGAAGACGTAGAAAAGATATTTGATGAGTCAAAAGACACCCTCAGCAAGAAGCATGGGGCCCTTGCGGACAACATACGAGAGAGTCTGGAAAAATTCAAGAAAGAGACGCTCGCAAAAATATAGATTTATGAAAACTTAGGTTAGTATCATAGCCTAAATTCCATGTGTGGGATTTGCTCG
This sequence comes from Cenarchaeum sp. SB0662_bin_33, assembly GCA_009840065.1. Lineage (GTDB taxonomy): Archaea > Thermoproteota > Nitrososphaeria > Nitrososphaerales > Nitrosopumilaceae > VYCS01. Next base: position 11,241 of record VXON01000139.1, read on the forward strand.
GTTTTTGCTGGCTTGGGCAGAGATATGATACTAACTCGAAGACTCTGATGGTTTAAATTAGAGTCAAAAAACCGGGATTTATACATGAAACCCATTGTCTTAGCACTATTGGCGGCAACACTAGCAATGACTGTAGGTATGGCGGGAACCGCCCATGCCCAGGAAGGCTCCGCCGGCGACTTTGACTCATTCAAGATACTGGGTGCCGGCTTGGCATTTGGTCTAGCAGCATTTGGTGCGGGTCTTGGTCTTGGTCAAGTAGGTGCAGCAGGTCTTGCGGTGATTAGTGAAAACCCAGCATTACAATCAAAGGTGTTCATATTTGTCGGAATGGTAGAGTCCATAGCGATATATGGTATCGTCATGATGTTCATCATACTCGGACAGTAAGACATTTTTTTATTAGAAAACTTATTTTTTGTACTTTAACTGATCTACATCCTGGAGTCGCCTACAGTATTTACACTGTAGTATATTGCCGCTCTTGTCTAGGACAGCCATTACTGACTCTATCTTTTCAGTACTGTTGGTTATACAGTCTGGATTGGGACAGCGAAATATTCTCTCTATCTCATTTGGCAGTGCAACACGATGCTTCTCAACTAGTTTATAGTTTCGAATCTTGTTTATTGTGGCCTTGGGCGCTATCACCGCTAGTTTGTTGGTGTCGTCCTCTTTTAAAAAGCGGTTCTCTATCTTTACGATATCCTTCTTCCTGAACTTGCCGCTGGGAACATTTAGCGCTATGGTAACCTGCCCGCCGTCTGTTCCATCTATGCCCAGCGCTTTAAGTACCAAAAGACCTCTCCCCGCATCAATATGATCAATAACGGTTCCCTCCGGGATACGCCGTACCAGCAGCTCGGATCTCTCCATGAGTGACGTTATATGTAGCTGTATATATCAATGGTACAATGGGCAGGCTCGCCAACCGTGACATAATATCAATTAAAGACTTGGGGAGGGACCAGCTGGAGGTAATATTCGCAGAGGCTGATCGTATCTCAAAACTATCAGACGAAGAGCGCAGTTGTCTGTGTAAGGGCAAGACACTTGGCTATGCCTTTTATGAGCCCAGCACCCGGACTAGGCTAAGTTTTGAAGCAGCCATGGCATCTGTGGGCGGCAGTTCCCTAGGCTTCTCAAGTACGGCAACCACATCCACTCAGAAGGGTGAGAGTCTGGCAGATACAATCCGCATAATGGCCGGATATGTAGATGTGGTTATATTGCGGCACCCGCTGGATGGGTCCAGTCGGTTTGCCGCCGAGATATCCAACAAACCCATAATCAATGCGGCCAGTGGCACCGAGGAGCATCCCACCCAGGCCCTACTGGACATATACACCATAAAGAAGGAGAAGGGGACTGTGGATGGTCTAAAGATAGGAATAATTGGGGACTTGAAGCATGGTAGGACGGTCTACTCACTCCTGTATGCGCTGATACACTATGATGTAAGTGTATACCTGATATCACCAGAGTCGCTGAAAATCAGGCCTGAATCCATATTTGAGATAGGAAAGCTCATACCGTTTACAGAGATTACCGATATTGAAGAGTGTATAGATGAGTTGGATGTCCTTTATGTGACCCGCATACAGCGGGAGCGGTTCACCGACCAGGAAGAGTATGAAAAGATGCGGGGCAGCTACGTTGTGGGCTTAGATATACTGAGCCGGATGAAGAAGGATGCCATAGTAATGCACCCACTACCCCGTCTTGATGAGATATCTCCTGAGGTGGATGGTACGCCCCATGCCAGATATTTCGAGCAGGCCCGCTATGGTAAAGACATACGAGCAGCACTGTTAAACCTACTATTAAATTCAAATGATTAAAAACTTTTGATGAAATAATGGATATTCTAAACTGTTGAATATAGGTGTCACCTGTGCCGGATAGAGCAATTTGGCTTGCCTAGTACAGACTGCCGGCGTGCTTTTGTGTTTGGCATTAGTCCTCTAGAAAGTATGATTGATGATCATTTCACATATATCGTGGACAGCATCAAGCAACAACATATCCAAAAATTGTTGAACGACAAGAAGGTGTCCGAGAGCCAAATCCCTCGTCTTTGTAGAAGGGATCTATACCTGCATGTCATCTTGTCCAAGACGCCATCTCTGAGAAGATTAGTTTGATCAACCTACGGGTTTTGCGATCTATGGCATAGGTGATGCCAAGATAGGTCGTACAGCAGATGGCAACCTCAAGGAGCAGTCTGGGCAGGTAGACGTATATGCTTTCATCAAAGACTACTATTGTATCATTTGTAACTAAAAATACAACCACCATGCCTGCCACGCCACCCATATAACGGAAGATTCTCCGGTATGGTGTTCGGAAGTTTGTGTGTCTTCTGGTCAGTATTACATGGTAGAGTAGGTAGGGGGTTGTGACGGCAAGTGACACCAACGACCACACCCAGACTAGTTGTATGTCTGGCTGCCCCAGAAACATATACAGGAACAGTGCCAGTATGCCAAGATATACCATGTGGTAGATGTTCTCAATTGTGGCTAGACGAAAGAGTTTACTGTGGAGTAAGGCGGAGAGGGAAGGGTTCTCTTCAACATCCACATCATCAAGTCCCGCCAGCACCTGCCGTGTGAATCCATAGATGGTGCGCATGAATGTGATTAGTGCGAGTATGATTCCAACCATCCATGCTACAGCATATTCAGGATTGAGAAGGAACATTATATGGTACGAGAAGAGTATGGTCAACGTTAGAAGGGGGAGGGCAAAGTACATCAGGAGGGCAAGATTCTCAGTAATATGCTCCTGTGTCCCCTTGGCAAGTAGTTTGGGATAGATTGCTTGTGAGGCGGCTCCGGCGCGGCCCACTACCTTTGCTATCACAAACGCTGCGGCAAAGTAGGCTGGCCCAAGTACCGAGCCTGTAATCATGGTATACAAAAGTATATCCAAGTCATGCAGCACACCAGGTGTCCTGTTATAGAGAGGCAGCCACGATTGGCGAATCCATCCCCGCAGATATGATATGCTTATAGACACTCTCAAAAGGGGGAGCGCGTAACGCAACTGGATGAAAAGGTGGCCAATCTGCGCAACAAATACGGTTAAGAGAGCGCCATCAAGTCCCAATCCAAGAGAGAATACTAGCGCAAATCCCATGGGTATCTTGAGCGCCTGGTGGACGGCCATGCCAACACTAAGGGCATGTGGTTTATGCCCCATGTTTACCGCACCAAGCGCTCCCTGGATGAACGTTATAGGAATTAGTATTGCCCCCAAAAGTAGCGAGTCAAAGAAGGTGGGCTGCACATTGGTGGTGAAGAGGTATATGGACAGTAGATATATGGGAATGGAGCCTCCGGCAAAGAATGAAGAAGATATTACGGATGTCTTGGCGACCGGCTTCCCCCGAGCAACCTGGCGGGTAGTCCAATAGGATATTATGGATTCGGATATAACAGAGTAAGACAACATACTGCCGATAATTGCCCATACACCAAACTCCTCTGGAGATAGCTGCCGCGTGACAATAATGGTAAAGGCCAGCCCTGCAATCATGCCCCCCATAGATACGGCAAGTCCCAATAGCCCCGAATATGTGACGCGTATATCGTCCAATTTTTCTAATCTCTTTGTACCATTAATAATGTAAACGGGCTCTAGGAGACGCCGGCCAGCCGACAATATGGTAATTGCGCAAAATTATATTTGTGGGTGACACTCTCCATCCGGCCATCTCGCGTAGGCCTGAGGCGCTCTGGATGATCCGGCATCGCCAAATTGTTATTATGTATCTGAAATGATCATCAGTCGTATTTTAGAAAGCCCCGCATGACCAACATTTATCAAAACCTCAACCATACATAGTACATGAACCCCAAGGTATTTGTAGGTGTAGCCATAGGTGCAGTTTTGGTAGCCATAGTTTTGGTGGTTACCAGCGGGTCCGTATTGCTTGAAGGATTCATACCAAGTGGCCAGCCAGCCACGGTTGTGCCTGTCAATGTGAATGTGGACGAGGTTAGTACGATTTCACTGAATCAGAATGGCGCCACTTTGGAGATTATAATAACCATCTCAAACCCCAACCCAAAAGCTGCCATACTATCATTGGTAAAATATCAAATATACCAGAATGATGTACGGGTTGCGGCCGGCGAGATTGGAGAGAGGTCCGGTGGTATGGTAGACGCATCAGATTATTACACCATACTGAGTAATGGTAATGTTGTCCTTCGGGATAGGATTGAACTTGTCAACACGGGTGGCGCTCCAGAGTTTTGGTCTGCGTTGGCATCCGGCGAAATAACATGGTTGGTCACCGGCGAGGCGTTCTTTAACTTAAGCTCAATGACCTCGGGACAGGAGAATGTTATATTATTTGAGCAGGTTTTAGGATAGTTTTAATTATATACTTATATTTTTATTATAATATACAAAGCCTTAAAAGGATAAATTCCACATATTCATCATGGCAGAAGCAGGAATGGCAGCTTATGGCGCCACAATAGGAGTCGCGATTGCACTTGCAGTAGTATGTTTTGCCCTTCGCGGCAAAGGACATCCTGACCCAATAGAATGACCGTCGCCAAAATCTTTTTTAATTTTATTACTCGTTCTTGTCCATGCCCAATAGGGCGCTTAGAGTCAGCTGCTTACTCTCTTTTTGTTTAGTAAAACAACGTTGATAGTATTGACATCTCTCACAATCTGATGATGGCTCTACTATGGGAACCTTCCCATCATTTAACAGGTCCCCTAGAACCCTCACCCGCCGCACAGTCTCTTCAAACATCTTTTTGTTACGGGTCAAAGAGAATGATGACTCTCTTCTGTCTCCTGTTATGTATACTATAATTCCATCTGTCCTGTCATACATCCACATGCAACTGTTTAGGTATAGGAGGTCTCCGGCTCGTGGATTTTTGAGCTCGTCGGTAGCAGGTCGAAACAGTATAATGGCATTATCAGCCATCATATCGGCGCTACCATTTAGCGTCATCCCTCCAATATCATACGATGCCCGCTCCGAGCCATATCCTAGTTTTCTTAGTAGGCCCGATATCAACTCACTAAAACCACCCTGTTCTTCTTTTATGGGATCCTTTCTATTATAGTATGCCCTGCGCAGACAGCCGACCACCTCCTCCAAATGTATTATGTTGTTGTTGGTGGAGTCTATATTTACCTCAAGTTCCCGGCCCAGCGACTCTATAGAGTTTTTTATCAGGCTCCGATAATCACGATCTCCCATCATCACATAACAATGTAATGAGCCAATTATTATAGCTGATGGGCTTCTGCTCAGGTCACATTACACGCCAGGCTGTTTATGAAAAATATATGTGGGCGACATATATAGTACGTCTGTGACACTAATGTATTGCAGTACTTTCGGGCAGTACAAGAAGGAAAGAGACGCGCAGCCAAGGCCCAAATGAAGTTATTTGATGCAGGGGGGTTTTCAATGCTGACCCTTACCACCAAAAAAATCTCTGGAGAGTTTCTGCCCGTGGGGGAGGAAGAGTATGGTGCAATAATTACAACGGATGATGGGTATGTGGTGGTGGTGGTTGATGATGGTGGATATACAAAGGCTCAATCCAAGGCCGGCGAGCAAGACGAGGCTAGGGAGATATATAAAAAACTGCTCCAAAATGGTACAGAACAGTTTGGTGGTGGCAAAGTGGTGATGTGGGCCCGGGAGTATCCGGTAATACGGGACTAGTCCGGCTGTATCAGTGTGCCTATGTCGGTCTTTTTATGTCGCAGTATGTTTTCTAGATTGTCGGGCGTGGCGCGTATTATCCTAGTTGTTATTAAGGAGCGTTGGATTGTCTTTAGCGCTATTATATCCAGCAAATCATAGCCACCGGCAATGGATGTATTATTAATTAGAATGTCTTGTAGTTTCGATATTGTTATGGTTTTAAAGATTTTTGCGTCTTTGTGTATGTTTGGATCCGAGTCATATACACCATCCACATCGGTGGCATTTAGAAACATTGATGCGCCCACCCTTTCTGCGATGAGCGCTGCGGTACCATTCGTACTCTGACCCGGATATAGACCACCACTCATCACCATAAGGCCGCTCTCGGCGGCTGTCTTTACATCTGCTAGTGTATGAGGGACATGTGGGTATGATCTGTCGCCCGCGGCGCATATCAATAACTTAGCATTAAGGCGAGATACCTGAATGCCTAACTCATCAAGTGTAGACTCATCAGCGCCCGAGGCACGAGCGTGGTTGATATAATGGCGGGCTGTTGCGCCTCCGCCGGCGACTATTATTGGTTGTACATCATTAATTGTATAAAACATGTCAATATAGTCACGCAGTAGATGTATATCATCTCCAAAGACACGACCAGAGAGTTTTACAACTATACGTCTTTCCATGCCGTATCATGTAATGGGTAATTATATCTATATTTGTTGGGTGCTTGGTTTTTTAGGTTCCTCCCACAAAGTTGGGTAATGTTACACCACCACCATGCGGAATAGTCTGTCAGCCCAGTTGCTCCAGCAACCCTGTATGAGTGATGTGGGATCGAGGATTATATCCACGCTACGATGGACTTTGCCCAGACTGGCCGAAACCTGACGACCATATCGGGATACGGCGCTTGTACGCCGTATATTCTCCACTGCGTTGACGTAGCGATCTACGCCAATTATATAGCAGTGGGTGCAGTCTTTATGTGGTTCTGCATGCAGCACATATCTTGGATGTATTGTGTGGACGCATAGTAATGCCTCCACTCCCAAAAACCGGGACTTTTCATAAATTAAATTCGATGCATTTCGCATCATGGCAGAATATAACCTGCGACGCATACCACGTCCAAACTTTCCACCCTTCTGCCAAATGTGGGTTAAATCCTCCAACACCACCAAACACCCAGATTGTGCGGCCCACTATACGATGCATAGTGCCATCACATTCAGCACATGTTCGTGGTAGCGCATGGCTTTGGTCACCTTGCGCTTTTTAGCATTCTTCTTTGACTTTGCATGGCTATGATGGTTTGTAAAGTTTTTAGTTTGTTGGTGGGTATTGATCAAAATACTCTTATTGATAATCATAATGTCCAAGTTATGACTGGATCTCACCTAAATTCGGTACGTGGGTTGATTTCACGTGTGTATGCCCGGGACTTGTACACACATAGTGGTTTTAGATAGTCAAGCTCAGCATCAGCTTTAGACATATCGAATCTCTTTGACCAATACTTGCCATTTGGGGTATACTTGTACCCACGACTTTTTAGAGTATCCTTAATTTCATATGCCCCCTCCACCACCACCTCCACAGAAGGCATTAATAGTGTCTGTAGGCTGTCCGGCACCACATGCAGAAGCCATACTACGGCTAGGCAGTCTGCCATCGCCCTGTGGGCATTAAAGAACCACCCCTCACTCTGTAGTAGCACCCCAAGTTTGGCCGAGGCGTACCCTAGCATGGGCCAGGAAATGCCGTCCATGGTACATGCCCAGCGGTAGTCACTGGGAAATATCTGTTCGAATCGTGGGCGATCAAACTTTGCATTATGGGCCACCACCAAAGGGTCATCACGCAGTATTTCAGATACCCGGGTCTTGTCTATATGTTTGCCTCTCACCATATCATCGGTGATGCCCGTTATCTCAACTACAGCCGGCGGGATGGGCCTGCCCGGATACTGCAACATGGAGAGCTCCTCATCCACAGTGACTAGTTTTCCGGACTGGTCATACCTACAGCGCACCATACTCAGCTCTATGATGCCATCATCAGGTCCCAGTCCGGTGGTCTCACAATCTAACACCACAAGTGTGATATCACTCTCCTGTGGTTCGCCAAATGTTATGGGTATGTCATTCTGCTCCAATGGTAAACGCTCTAGAACTCGAAAGTTCTCTGGCCGCTTTGATATACCTTTGATGTACGAGTTAGATGGTTGTTTTTGTATGCCGGATGGAGTCACCCACATGAGGGTATTGTAGTCCATGTTACTAAAAATGTTATCTATGCGTCGTTGATGGCTCAGTTATCACGACGGCGACGTATAGCTACCACCACACCCACAATCACTACAGCAACAACTACACCGGTAATGATTAGTAGTAGTGGCGATGAGCTACCTATGGATGAGTTTACATCCAGGCCGGGTATTGTCCCGTTGGGTTCAGTTGGTGGTGGGCGCTCCACATTTATGCTAGCTGCGTGCGTAAAAAAATGCTCCTCACGTATGTCGTCCTTATATCGGACGGTAATCTGTATATCATGCTCTCCATATATTGGCTCACCATCAAAAGAGAGTGGTATGTTGAACGGTACCGGTGAACTTGTATCTATCTCGTCTATAAATTGGGTCTGGGAGGCTATGTTTGAGGTGCCCAGCGGTTCTAGTGTTACAAACCCAAAGAGCGCGTCTTCATTTCCCTCGTTAATTATCTCACCAATAACCATCATTGTGTCGGATATGGTAATCGTATCAATGCCATAAACAGAGACATCAACAAATCCCCGAATATAAAAGTCGACAACCCTGGTATCACTGACTGTCTCACCATTAGCATCTATATACTCCACAACTAGGGGAAGCTGGAGTGTTTCGCCCTTTAGCGTCTCGGGTATGTACAATTCAATATCGATATGCCTAGAGGAGAAGGGGGCTATATTGCCCAGCTCCCAACTGGACTCATATATGACTACGTTTTCGAGGTTGGAGTTAACATTCTGGGCCATTAAAACCTGATCTCCTAGTGTCGATATGTCGGTGTTGGACAATGGGGCGGTGCCGTTATTGGTTATCTGGACACGGACCGTGTTTGTCTGCAGCGACATCAAAAATGGATCCAGCGTCTTTACCTGTAATATGCCACTGCCGGGTACCGCAAAATAAAAGTCGAAAAAGTCGTTTCGTACTCCCGATTCACGTAGCCGGGCAAACTCCAATTTTACTGCCGCCGGATACTCCTGTATCCCTGCATATGGTGCTATATCCATGTAAAATGTCAAATGGAATGTATCACCGGCCATCGAGTTGGTGTTGCTGTCGGCATGTATTACAAGTCCCCTTCCTTGGGTAGGACTAAATCCATACGGTAGTGACATCTCGCCCTGTATGCCTGTAATGTCGTGGCTCCCCACATTTGCAAACACCACTGTAAATGGCACATTCTTATCGCCAGGGGATACCTCAACCTTTGAGTCAAAGATGCCAAAGTACGAATCCAAATACTTGATGTCTCCAAAGTCACGCTCAAATGGAGAGTCGCCAAAACCACCAAAGTCCTGCGCATAGGCCATGCCGCATATAGACGTAACAAGTATGACGCTAGTTAGTGTGATGCGCTTCAAGTCGCCACCCTCCGGACCATACTCGTCTCAAAGGCCTTGCCATCCCTCATCTGTATAATATGATCCACATTCCCAAAGTCTTCCTGATCATGAGTGACAACCACAAAAGTCTGTCCCAACGTCTCACACATGGACTTCATTAATTTCACGACGTTTTTAGATGTAACTGAGTCTAGGTTTCCGGTCGGCTCATCGGCCAAGACCAAGGCTGGTTGGTTTGCCAGCCCCCTGGCTATAGCAGCCCGTTGCGCCTGACCACCGGATATACGATCCGCCCTCTGCTTCATTTGATCCTTTAGACCTACTGCCATCAGCAACTCTGTGGCCTTCTCACGACTCTTTTGCATTCCGGCCATCTGCATGGGCAGCATAACGTTCTCTAAAACGGTAAGATCAGACAATAGGTTTGAAAACTGAAATACAAACCCCACCTTTTTGTTGCGAAATGAGGATATCTGCCCATCGTTTAGTTTGGAGGTATCAGTGCCGGCCACACGGACAGTACCGTTTGTAGGTTTGTCCAAGAGTCCTATTATGTTCAGCAGTGTAGACTTACCCGAACCCGAGCTTCCCACTATTAAGGCAAACTCCCCCTGGTCTATAGAAAAGGAGACATCATCCAGCGCCGTAACCTGATTTACCTTCTCCTTGCCGTATATTTTGTAGAGGTTCCTGATATCCAAAACCTTAGACATATCTCATCGCCTCCACGGGCAGTAGTCTGGTAGCCCTGAATGATGGGTACAATGATGCCAAAACGGCTAGGCCAAATGATGTCAGGGCGGTCTGGAATATCTTTGGCCAATCGAAGCTAACCTCCAATGGCAGGCTGTTGTTAAACGAGAGTTTTGTCTCTTTGGCGTAGAACGTATAAGCCAGTCCGGCGCCGGTTCCTGCAGCCGCTCCTATAAACCCTATAAGTATACCTTGCATGATAAATATGACCAAAATATCCTTACGGCGTGCTCCTATAGAACGCATTATGCCAATCTCCTTTGTCTTGCCATTCACAAGCATCATCTGTATGGTCACTATGGCAAATGCCGAGGACATCATTCCAAAGTAGCCAATCATATTTATCATGGCAATACCGGAACGAAAGCCTGCCAGTTGTTGTTCTGCCGACTCTTCTATGGTCTCAGCAACAAAATCATCGTTAACAAATGAGGCTAAAAAGAGATCCCTCACGTTTTCTGCACTGGAGGGGTCATGTAGTTTGACCATTATGGAGCTAGTATATCCCTTCCTATCGAGCATGTCCCGGAGTGTATCTATATGTACCACAGCAGAGTAGTCCAGCCCCTGTCCGCCGGGGGATGTGGCAATACCAGATACTATAAACCGGCGAACTTCATCCTGGCCCCATCTATTGACCACACCCACCTCTATGCTGTCTCCCACATGAACGTCTCCCAAATCCCTCACTATGTTTGAGCCTAGTACGATGGAGTTGTGTGAAAATACATAACTCCCCTCGGATACCGTTGTATGCGCCGAGGATGCCTGTATGTCCTGTATGGGATCAACGCCCAAAAGTGGTATGCGATTTGTCTCGATCATACCCCCGTTCTTTGTTATATTTATCTCGCCGTTGGATGAGAACCGGGGGGCCGCAGCCTTAACATCGGGTATGCGGGAGAACCAGTTGACTAGCATGGTATCGGATTTTTCAATTAGGTTTGACTCGTCGGTAACCAGTATGTCGCCGTTTCTATATTCAGTTATGTCCCGAACGATGGCATCATAAAGTCCCTGAAATATTACAAAGTTGACATGTATAACTAGTATGCCAATGGTGACTGCCAAGACTGCCCCGATCAAGCTGCCCTTCTTGTTAAAGAGCATTCTCTTTGCCAATTTTAGTCTATAATCCAACATATAGTATAATGTAAATTGTTTATTTAAGGTAATAACATAGCATATACTAGTGGAAATCAGCAATACATGTCCTTTTAAACGTGACAAAAAATTCCAGGGAAAGGTATTGGGCCTCTCCGTTTACGAGGGGGTTGTAGAAGATAGACGTATACGACGGGAGATAATCGAGCATCCAGGCGCTGCAGCCATACTAGCCATAGATGATAAGAAGGGCATAGTCATGGTAAACCAGTACAGATTCCCCCACGGAAGCGTACTTGAGATACCAGCCGGAACACTAGAGAGGGGTGAGGACCCCATAGAGTGTGCCCGCCGGGAGTTGCAGGAGGAGACAGGGTATGCGGCAAAATCCATAAAGCCGCTCTTATCGTTCTATCCATCGATAGGGTACAACACGGAGATAATACATTGTTTTGTGGCCACAGGCCTAACTCCGACTAAAAATAATCTTGATGAGGATGAAATTTTATCCGTCGAGACATATACTCTAGGTGACATATTGTCCATGATATACAATGGTAAAATTAAAGACTCAAAGACCATATGCTCAGTACTGGCATATAACTCGACAGGCGCGCTACATATAAATTAGTTATAAAGTATCCTCCAACTGAATTTAGTGCCATGCCATAGACTTTAGGTGTTAGGTTTGCCCAATCTCTGGTTCGGAGGTGGCGATTACGCCTAAGGTGGTTCATGCATATTTTTATATTTTTAGCATAGCCTAAGCACTTTAAATGGAGGGTAAGGCATTCTGCCCGGCGCATATAACCGGCTTCTTTAGGGCCGATAAGGCCGGCACTCCCGAGGAGACAGGATCCGTGGGGGCAGGCTTTTCCATAAAGATGGGAGTAGAGACCACCATACGATACACGGGAGGCAGCACAATAAGTGTAACAGGAGATATGTGGAATGGTATGACAGAGTATGCGGCAAACTTGTTCTATGACATGATGGGAGAGCGACATGGTGTAGAGATTAATCATAAGACGGGGGTACCCATCGGGTACGGGTTGGGGTCTAGTGGGGCGGTGGCCCTATCGACACTATACGCCCTAAATGGTACATTTGATGCCGGCATAGACAGTCAAAGATTAGGGCAGATGGCCCATAGGACGGAGTTACATTTCAACAGTGGTCTGGGAGATGTGCTGGCAGCATATCATGGTGGATTTGAGGTACGGATCAAGGGCGGCGCCCCTGGATACGGTCGTATTAAAAACCTTGATGTGGGAGACCCATCTATACTGATAGTGTGCCTTGCGCCATCATCCACCAATACGTTTCTCCAAAAATATATTCAGAGTGATGACAGCATGATTGATGTGATGCTAGATTGTGGGAATTTGAGACTCTTTCAGGAGATGTCAATGAATTTTGCCAAAAAGAACAATGTCATAACGGCAGAGATGAACAATGTAATAAGGCGCATAACGGATGCTGGTGCGCCCTGCGGCGTGGCCATGGTGGGCGAGACAGTATTCTGTATGGTTCCCCCGGAGGAGGCGCATGTAATCGTGGATGCGCTACACCCATATGACTTATACCACACCAGTATAGATACTGAGGGGGCCCGAATAATACAATGACTGTACCAAAATCACACCCCCGTTATGAGTCATTGCGTATAAGGGAGATGCTATCTGCTGGTTTCCTGAGCGGTGCGGTGGCCCTAGAGGGTGTGATGGCTCATGGTCGCGGAGAGGCATTAGACTATATCCTAGGGGAAGAGACCCCAACCACATCCAAGGCAGCAGCACGGGCCGCGGCGGCCACATTACTGTTGTCATCATATCCTGTAATATCCGTAAACGGAAATGTAGCGGCACTCTGTAGTAGGGAGATTGTAAATCTGTCGTGCGTGTCCAGCTCCAAAATAGAGGTGAATCTATTCTATGATAGCATGCAGAGGCGTCGAATCATAATAGGAATGCTGCGCAGGGCCGGTGCCAGAGAAGTATTGGGACTGGAGAAGACTAGTGTAATAGAGGGTTTTGAGTCGGCTCGGAGGATGACAAGTTATGATGGGATATACAAGGCCGACACGGTCATAGTCCCTCTAGAGGACGGGGACAGGACGCAGTCCCTTGTGGATATGGGAAAGAAGGTAATAACCATAGACCTAAATCCACTCTCCCGTACGGCGCGCACGGCAAGCATTACCATAGTGGACAACATAGTCCGGGCTCTGCCCCTGCTGGCCAGTTATTGTAGAGAGATGAAGAGTTACGATACGAAGCAATTAGAGGAGATTGTAGAGTTTGACAACATGATAAACCTAAAAGAGTGTGTACAACACATCAAGGAGGGGTTGAAAGACAGCTATGCATAAGAGGGTAATGGACATAGTCCGTATGAAGAATAGAAAAAAGATAGTTACCGTTACGGCATATGATTATACGATGGCCGCCCTCTGTGATGAGGGGGGTGCGGATATTCTGTTGGTGGGAGATAGTGCGGGAATGGTAATGCTGGGTTATAAAAGCACAATACCGGTTAGTATGGATGAGATGTGTATGTTTACAGGAGCCGTCTCCCGGGCCAGAAGGCATGCTCTGGTTGTGGCGGATTTGCCCTTCTCATCGTATAATATAAGCAGGCAGGAGGCCATACGAAATTCCGGCAGATTGATACAGTGTGGTGCCGATGCGGTAAAACTGGAGGGGGGCATGACGCAGGCAGAGACGATACGGAGTATTGTGGACGCAGGAATACCCGTAATGGGTCACATAGGCATTCAGCCACAGAGTGCAGAGATACTAGACGGCTATGGTATTCGTGGAGAGAGTTGGGAAGAGGCCGAATCCCTACAGAATGACGCATATGCAATACAGGATGCGGGTGCATTCTCCGTGGTGCTGGAGAAGGTGGCGGCACCCACGGCCAAAAAAATTACAGACTCGATAAATATACCTACCATAGGAATAGGGTCTGGGGTGGGATGTGATGGGCAAGTGCTGGTCATGCAAGACATGTTGGGTATGCATAAAAACAACCTGCGATTCGTGAAGCAGTATGCCAATCTAGCGGAGGATATAATGGGGGCCATAAATACATACAAGGAAGATGTGGAGAAAGAACGGTTTCCATCCAAAGAGCACTCTTTTGGGGATGATATAAAGCCTTGAGTAAGAGGCACCCATCCTTGGACATAACGGGTACGGAGGGTACGGAGTTGGAAGGTAAGCGGGTAGCGATATGTGTAACGGGTAGCGTGGCCGCATATAGGGCCATAGAGGCATCCAGATTATTAATGCGCCATGGCGCCCAGGTTCAATGCATACTAAGCCCGTCGGCAGCAAAACTGATAACCCCTGCATACTTTACGTGGGCTACTGGAAATTCCACCATGTCGTCCCTAAGCGGAAATATGGAACATATAGAACTGGCCGACTATAAAAAATCAGATTTAATTGTGGTGTATCCGGCCACTGCCAATACGATAGGAAAGCTGGCAAACGGTATAGATGATACGGCACTATCCACCGTACTGACAACTGCACTTGGTTCAGATACACCCATAATAATATGCCCCGCAATGCATGATGCAATATACAATAATGTTGCCGTTAAGAGAAATATCAAATTTCTGGAACAGTCGGTACGGTTCCTGATGCCCAAAATTTTAGAGGGGAAGGCAAAGGTTGTAGAACCATCCGAGGTGCGAGATGTGGTTGTAGATGTGCTGACAAAAGCCACACGGTTGCGCGGAAGAAAGGTGCTGGTGGTGGCCGGCCCAACCCTAGAACGCATAGACCCGGTACGGGCGCTAACCAACATGAGTACGGGTATGACCGGAGTATTATTGGCAAGAGAGTTGATTCTAGATGGATGTGATGTCACAATGGTGTATGGTCCGGGCCGGGAGAGGCCACCGTCCGGCGCCAAGGTGATAAATGTGACTAGTGTGGCCGAGATGATGGAGGCCACAATACGTGAAACCAAGCATAATTTCGATATTATTGTGATGATGGCGGCGGCGGCGGACTATACCCCCACAGAGTATAACCGCCTCAAGATAGACAGTACGCAGGATGGTCTAAATCTAACCTTTAGAAAGACACCCAAGATAATAGACCAAATACGGAATGCAGCCCCAAACTCGTTCTTGGTGGGATTCAAGGCCGAGGTGAATATCACTGAAGAGGATTTGATAAAATCCGCCCGGGAGAAGCTCAAGGATTCAAAGGCAGACATGATGGTGGCCAATGATGTAGGAGATGGCTACCAGAGCGATCCTGAAAATAACAAGATAGTCATAGTAGATGCAGAGACTCATTCAGTTTCAGGGCGCAAGAAGAAGCAGGATATAGTAAAATTCATGAAAGAGAAGATAGAAGAAAAGTGGGCAGAAAAAAACAGTCTGTAAACTCTTCCCAAAAGAAAGCCTGTATGGATATATGGAACGAGGTGGCGCCCCGCTATCATAAAAAGTGGATCAAACCCAAGGCAGCGCCCTTTAATTGTACCAGTGAGATGCTTCATATGTTAAACATAAGAAGAGGCGACTATGTACTTGATGTGGCATGTGGCACGGGTTCTGCCATAACAGAGTTGATGAAATTAGTGGGCACGCATGGGTGCGTAGTGGGCGTGGATATGTCATGGGCCGCCTTGAATATCGCAAGGCAGGGCAATCCAGCTCTTTCCAATCTAGGTTTTGTAAACGGAGATGCAGAGACTGTAAAATTTGCCCGTGTTTTTGATGCGATAACATGTCAGTTTGGCATATTCTTCTTCCCAGATGCCCCTGCCGCCCTGTTAAACTTGAAAAAAGTACTAAAAGAGAGTGGCAGGTTGGGCATTGCAGTCCATGGCCAGGACACCCCATATCATACCTGTTTTATAAAAGAGGTGACCCGGTACATACCAGATTACTACAAGCCCGACATGTTGCCATTAGACAGATACTCCCAGATAGAATCATTATATGATCTGGTAAAGGACGCAGGTTTTGCCGATATAACCATCAGGGATGTAACGTATACATTCAGTCCGGGTAATTTTACATCATATTGGGAGAATTACATTCAATATATAGCGGAGCCATACCGCCAAAAAATTGAATCATTAAGTGATACGGAGAGGACCAGTCTGCAAGAGTCCATACGATATAAAACTATACAGTACATTAAAGATGATATTATAGAATTTCCGTGGCAAGTTTTAATTTTAGGAGCGATTGTATAGTATTATGGGTGGGGATGGCAAGAAATTCCTAAAGACAAGGGCGCCATTCTATCTTGCAGGTGTAACTATTCTAGCGGTCTTTATAATACCAAACATGCTGGCGGTCGAATTGAGAGACATAATACCGGAGACCCTAAGCCCGGATGAGATGGAGGTATTACAGAGTGTTTTTGACTATACAGGTCCCAATGATACAGGGATTAACGTTTATGAGGCTATATCCGAGAGAGTTGTAGAACGGTACCCGGATGGTAATGTGTACGAGCACCACTCCACCATATTGCATGCAATAGTTACCAATACGGGTGGGGGCCTATACAGAGTAGTCCTAGATTTTGAGTCGCAGAGTGATGAATTATACTTTGATATGAACATAAATGTCACAGATGGGGAGGTCACTGGAAACAATAATTTATCAAAGGATGTAATAGATTTGGTGTATTATTATGATTAGTTGCGTCCATATGCCTGACAGGTTAGTTATAGAAAAATTATAATTTTAAATATTCAATTCCTCCATAAATGTGGATAATTTGTATGAACCAAGCTTTTTTCACAATATAATTAAACCAACAAATATTTTATTTTATAGCAGGAATCGAAACATTTATAGCGCGATCTTTATTCATGATAGTATATTGATGTGTTCG
>VXON01000142.1 GCA_009840065.1 Cenarchaeum sp. SB0662_bin_33
ATATAACCAAATGTCATAATTACCAACTAGTACCGGATAGAGAGCTGTTACATAAAATTTTAGTTTTGCAGTACTGTCTAGAGTCATAGTCAAAATATTATTTGCATAAAGATGACGCGAGTATATCATTTTTTGAGTAATAAATTATGTTGACATTATTATTATATCGTGGATAACTGGATTAAATATGGGTAGGCTATTTGGAACAAATGGAGTCCGTGGTATCTTTGGAAAGGACTTTACGTTGGACATGGTTTATCACTTGACATTAGCTATGGCAGAATACTTTGGGGAAGGACCAATATTGGTGGGACGTGATGGTCGCCACACTAGCGATATGGTCTCAAAAGTGGTATGCTCCACACTAAATTATGCTGGTCTTGACACTGCAGATGCCGGCCTTGTCCCCACCCCCTGCCTTGAGTACTCTGTGAAAAGTCTCGATTATACCGGTGGCATAATGGTTACTGCATCCCACAACCCCCCCGAATATAACGGACTAAAACCCGTAGCATCCGACGGCGTTGAAATATCGCGCAGCGATGAGTGCATAATTGAAGAAAATTATTTTAATCCTACAAATAAAAGACGTGGACCAAAATTTGGTTCCTGCACACGGGAGGATAGGGCCATTTCTACTTATGTGGGCGGAATACAGAGTCATGTTGATGCACAGACCATAAGAAAAAAAAGATACACAGTGGTACTAGACATGGGTAATGGGGCGCAGGCCGTTACGGCACCACTTCTCTGTAAAAGCCTGAACTGCAATGTTGTCGCAATACACGACACGATTCATGGAGATTTTCCCGGTAGGGGATCCGAGCCGACCCCGGAAAACCTTCAAAACTTATCGGATACAGTGAAGAAAAATAATGCCGACATTGGTGTGGCGTTTGATGGGGATGGGGACCGTAGCATAATATGTGATGAGAACGGCTCCATACTGACAGGCGACAGATCCGCACTATTCCTACTAAATTATATTCTAAAAAAACAACCAAATTCCACGATCATCACATGCCTTAACTCTGCCCATACAGTCGATAGACTGGCAGAACAGTATGACTCCAATGTTATTCGTACCAAGGTAGGTAGCGTTGAGGTCTCGCGCCGTATGGTTGATGTTGGTGCGCCGGTAGGGTTTGAGGAGAATGGCGGCTTTATGTTTGGCCATCACCACCAGGTCAGAGACGGACTGATGACGCTGGCCTTGGCCTTGTCTGCACTGGCATCAACAGATAACACAATATCTGAGAGTGTCTTTAAACTGCCCTCCTCATTTACTACTAAGGACAAAATACACTGTAAGCCGGAGCAGTCTGCACGGATTCTAGATAAGTTATATGACATGCACCCTGATGCGGATCGCACCGACGGAATAAAGATAACACTGGGTACCTCCACATGGGTGATGGTGCGTCCTAGCGGCACAGAGCCCTTGGTCCGTATTTATGCCGAGGCGCCATCTTTGATGGAACTTGATCAACTGGTCTCAAAATATCTGAATATTATAAAAAGTTAAAATTTAGCTTTTTCATCATATGGTGTATAATGGCCGACAAGACAGAAGAGACCAACAAAACAAAGAAATCTGATGCTCCCGAAGAGTTTACTCCACCGGTGTACACCTCTGAGGAGATTGCAGCAACAGCCAGGCGTGTTGAACAATTCAGGGATGAGACTCCGGATTACAACCCGCAGAACATACTGAGCCCCGAATATAATGGCACCTCGAACTATGAGGAGGGCATACTCTTGGTCCGTCAGGAGACGAAAGACCGGCTCAAGGTACTACAGCAGAATCCCAATGCTCGAAAGCAGGAACTCTTTCAGGCCATTGAAGATCTAAAGACATTAGATCATTTGTATGAAAACTACAATATTGGAATGAATGTCTTTCGAACCGCCCATGGTGGCCGGAGCAAGTTGCGAAAATGAACATTTTTCGAAAGTGTTTTGCTTTTTGAAGTTGATTAGCGTATGACATCCAAACTACAAGAGTATCTTGAGGGCGTACGAGGCTACCGACAGCGAGATTGACATGGAGACGCTTGAGGAGCTTAGAGTATACAGGTGTAAGATTGATGTTTGTACAGTCTGCGGAATGGTGAGGGCAGTTGATGCATGTAGCCGTGAATATGTGACAATAATCTCTGCCATCACTGTGGCACATACCGGGAGTTTGTAGGTGATGAGTAGAGGGGCCCATCGGTAAAAAGTATGATACTAATGAGTAAATGCCTCTAGATGATGGATAACTATGCCACTAAAGTACTATACAACGTCTACAACCAGATAATATAAGTTGGAAAGTGCATCATAGAAAGCACCCTATGAGTTTGTCTCCGAGCTGATAACTCTTAGAGCAGGAACGACTTTTCACACAAGACTACAGGATGCACAGTATGACAAAAGTACACTAACCTTAGTCATAACAGAGATTCTACAGATGATTGCACCAGAGGCTGAAAAACTAAAGGAGATTACTGATGGCTATAGACCTTGACGCTTGGGGTCTTTGAGTGATTTGCAGAATGCCTTGAATGTAGGTACCTCCCCCTATACTACTCTGGACGAGTATCCACTTAAAGTGGGCAGCGAAGTATCTTCGCCAACCGTGTCGGTCTCTGCATCTGAGAGTAGTTTTGGGCCAGAGGGTGTCAGGTTTGGTTAGTAGGTGCTGGAGCCGGAACCAGAAAGTCACGGAATAGACAATTGTAAGTACGCCACTTTTGTGTAACCTATTAACGGTTGTATACGCCAGTAATATAGTATTACTGCTTGAAATCACTACAATTACAATTTAGTAAACTGCCGTATCAGGCGCATACGCAATATACAATATACAACGGTTACCCAAGGGCGATGAGTTCATGCCCAACGTCACCGAAGAGCAACTGATCAGTGCCATCAAGGAAGAAAAGAATGTCAACGCGCACAACAGGCTTCGGGCTGCCCTGAAACGAAAAAAGGGTATGACTCTACGCCAGATAGAGGCCATCCTGGATAAATCATTTGGAATGATCAGTAGATGGAAATGTGATTTTAGGATATAACTAGTTCAAAAATAACATACTAAATAGGTAACTTTTATCAACGTTGTAATTTAAAAGGTTGGTGTATAGATGAAAGCAAAAGACCAAACACACCAATACAATACCGCCAAATACGCATATAAGGTAATGGGTTTATTTCGTGTATAGG